>JAJDZO010000188.1 GCA_022824605.1 Acidimicrobiia bacterium | reverse complement strand
CGGGCCTGCTCGGCGTCGTCGGTGTCGTAGGTGTGCCACCACGGCTCGAGGGCGGCGTGCTTGGCGGTCATCACGACCTCGGCGGCGGTGAGCGTCGGGCGGAGCATGTCGGCCACCGCCGCGCTGGTGAACCCGACTCTGGTCCGCAGCGTCCGCACGTCGGTGTGTCCGAGCCGCTGGCCGAGCAGTTCGACTGTGCCGCCGGAAGGGTGCTCCCACATGGTGGCGATGCGCACGAGGGTGGTCTTGCCGGAGCCGTTGGGGCCGAGCACCACCCAGCGCTGGGCGGGGTGTACCTCCCAGTCGATGCCACTCAGCAGCTCGGCACCGTCGATCGTGCGGTGCACCCCCTGCAGCGACAACACCGGCTGTTCGCCTCGCGGTGCGCTGCGGGCCTGCGTTGCCTGGTCTTCGTCAGCTGTCATGGGTCCTCGTCGTGGCGGTCGGGGGCAGCGGTGGTAGTCGAGGTGGCTCGACGGCCCTCGGCGTGGCTCTCCCACATGTCGAACATGGTTGCATAGCGCCCGCCGGCTGCCACCAGCTCATCGTGGCTTCCGAGTTCGGTGATGCGACCGCCGTCTACCACCGCGATCCGGTCGGCACGGCGGGCGGTGGCCAGGCGGTGAGCGATGATCACCGCGGTGCGCCCGGCGAGCAGCACGTCCAGCGCCCGCTCGATCTGGGCCTCCGAGCGCAGGTCGAGGTTGCTGGTGGCCTCGTCGAGCACCAGCATCCGGGGCTCGGAGACGAACGTCCGGGCCAGTGCCAGCAGTTGGCGTTCCCCTGCCGAGAGGGTGGCGCCGCGCTCGTGGACGACCCCGTCGAGCCCGCCGAGGCGTTCCACCACCTCGTTCATGCCGACCGCGTCGAGAGCCTCGTGCAACTCGGCGTCGGTGGCGTCGGGGCGGGCGAAGCCCACGTTGTCGCGCACCGTGCCGGCGAACAGGAAAGGCTCCTGGGACACGACACCGATCTGGGAGCGCAGGCTGGTCACGGTGACGTCTCGCAGGTCGTGGCCGTCGATGCGCACCGTGCCCTGCGTCGGGTCGTAGAGGCGGGCGATCAGACGAGCGACGGTCGTCTTGCCGGCCCCGGTCTCGCCCACCAGCGCGATGGTCTCTCCCGGCGAGACGTGCAGGCTCACATCGTGGAGCACGCCGCTCCCTTGGCCGTAGGAGAAGCCCACCTTGTCGAGGACGATCTCGCCTCGCACCGGAGCAAGCACCTCAGCGCCGGGGCGGTCGGTCACCGTCGGCGCGGTGCTGAACAGCTCGCGCAGCTTGGCGATGGCCGCGCCGCCCTGCTGGTAGGAGTTGTAGAGCTGCACGAGTGCCTGCACCGGCGCGAAGAAGGCGGTCAGGAACAGCAGATAGGCGGCCAGTTCGCCCACGGTGATCCGGCCGCGGGCGGTCATGGTGCCGCCCACGGCCAGCAGCACCGCCTGTGTGGCGATTCCGATGGCCTCACTGCCCGGGCCGTACAGGGAATTGGCCCGCGAGGCCCGCAGGTTGGCGTCGCGGTGGCGGTTCACCACCCGGCGATGCTCCGCGACGTTGGCTTCGCGCCGGTCATGGGCTGCGATCACTCGGATCCCGGCCAGTGACTCCTGCAGGTCGCCGAGCAGGTCGCCGATGCGGTCGCGCACCCGGCGGTAGTCGGCCGCGGCCCGCCGCCGGAACCACAGCGACGACGCCAATGTCGCCGGCACCGCCGCGGCCAGGGTGATGAGGGCCAGCAGCGGGTCGTAGTTGAACAACAGGACGGTGATCACCGCCAGGGTGAAGCCCTGGACCACGAAGTTGACGATGCCCTCGTTGAACAGCACCGACAGCGCCTCGATGTCCGACGTCATGCGGGTGAGCAGCACGCCGGCCCGCTCGGTGGTGTAGAAGTCCATCTGCTGGCGTTGCATGTGCGCGAACGTCCGCACCCGCAGGCGCTCCATCAGCCGCGCCCCGAGCCTGCCCGTGAACGCGGTCCTGGCCGCACCCGCCGCGGTGGCCACCGCCAACAGCACCACGTAGGCCACCGCCGCGAGCACCAGCGTTCGGCGGTCGCCGGCCACGATGCCGTCGTCCACCCCGATCTGGGTGAGCACCGGGCCGAACTGCAGCGCGACCGTCTCGGCGGCCACCAGAGCGAAGGCCGCCGCCAGCCGGTAGCGATGCGGCCACAGGAAGCGCCTCAGCCCGAAAGGGCTGTCGGACTCGTGATAGGTGCGCGCCCACCGCACCTCAGGGTCTGGGTGCTCGGGCTCGTCGGCCAGCGCCTGCTCGACCCGTGCCCTCAGGTCTCCGGGCACCTCGGCGTGGGGCAGGCCGGCCTGCGCCGCCGACTGCACCGACGACGGCCCGCTGCGCATCCCGACCGGTGAGGAGAACATCAGCGCGAACCGCGCCCCGAGCCGACCGCATCGCCGGCCGCTAGATCTGTCAGCACCTCGGCGTAGGCGGGGACGGTGCGAAGCAGGTGGCGGTGGGTGCCGCTGGCGGCCACCTTCCCGCCGGCGATGAACACCACCCGGTCGGCCAGAGCGATGGTGGACAGCCGGTGCGCGATCACGATGGTGGTGCGGTTCGAGCGGCGCTCCCGCAGGGCGGAGTGGATGCGTTCCTCCACCTCGGTGTCGATGGCGCTGGTGGCGTCGTCGAGCACCAGCACCGCCGGATCGGCCACCAGGGCACGGGCGATGGCCAGCCGCTGGCGCTGGCCTCCGGAGATGGTGGCGCCCCGCTCACCGAGCGTGGTGTCGGCCCCGCCGGGCATGGCCGACACGAAACCTCCCGCGGCCGCGTCGACCAGCGCCACCGCCACCGACGCCTCGTCCGCGTCGGGGCGGGCGAAGGCCACGTTGTCGCGCACGGTGGTGGCGAACAGGAACGGGTCGTCGGTCGCCACCGTCACCGCCCGGCGCAGGTCCGAGATGCGCAAGTCCCTCACGTCGATGCCGTCGATGCGCACCTCGCCGCGGTCCACGTCGTAGAAGCGGGGCAGAAGCCGTCCCAGGGTGCTCTTGCCGCTGCCGGTGCGGCCCACCACCGCCACCGTCTCGCCCGGCTCCACCGTCAGGCTGAAGTCCTCGATCACTCTGGTGCCGCCGTCGGCGGCGCCCGGCCCGGCCGTGTACGGGGCCGTGGACGGGGCCGTGTGCGCGGTCGTGTACGCGAAGGTCACATCGTCGAGCTCCACCCGCCCGGCCGGATCGGCGAGACTCAAGGCGTCGGGGCGCTCGGTGATCTCCGGGGACTCGTCGAGGATCTCGAACACGCGCTGGGCCGCGGCCGAGGC
>JAJDZO010000007.1 GCA_022824605.1 Acidimicrobiia bacterium | reverse complement strand
GGTTGCGCACTGTGGTGAACCCGGCCCGCAGCGTTCGCCGGGCATTCGCCGCTGACCGCGGCATCTTCTACACCGGGTCGACTCTATCGGGGTCGCTCAGCCCCGCGCCGGGGCCGCCGAGCACGAGGTCTACCTCCATGTCCATCAGCCCGGGCATCAGGGTGATCTCGGGGAGGTCGATCACCTCGTGGGCATCGGCATCGACGTCTCCGATCCCGGTGATGCGGTTGCCCTCAACACGGATGGCGGCGCCCGCGAGCACCTCGCCGCTGTCGATATCGAGGACCCCGGCGGGGCGGAGCACCGTGGCGGTGGGGTCGGCCATGGTTCGTCCTTTCAGCTCGCGATGCCGGCTTCGATGGCGGCGCGAGCGCGCTTGCGGAACTGCTCGATCTTCTCGTCGGGGGCGATCTGTCGATTGCTCCGCGGCTTGATTGAGATGTCGTGACCGGACACCGATGCCCGCAGCGCACCCACCGTGGCGCTGGCCCGGTCGATGTGGGAGAACGGGTCGAAGTTGTACCAGCGCATCGCGGTCTCATGCGTCATTGCCGCGATTTCATTGTCTCCCACATCGCAGCGCACGAACTGCTCCATGAGCTGCTCGGGGGCGGTGGGCCAGGTGGAGTCGCTGTGGGGGTAGTCGCATTCCCACGCCATGTTCTCCACGCCGATGCGGTGGCGCAGCTCGATGCCGAGGTCGTCGACGATGAAGCAAGTGAGGAAGTTCCGCCGGAACACCTCGCTGGGCAACAGGCCGTCGAAGTCCTGGAGCGTCCACGGGCTGTGCAGTTCGTACACGCGGTCGATGCGCTCGAGGAAGTACGGGATCCACCCGGTGCCCCCCTCGGACAGGGCCACCTTGATGCTGGGGTACTCCTTGGTCACCCGCGACCAGATGAGGTCGGCCGCCGCCGACTGGATGTTCATCGGTTGCAGGGTCATCATCACGTCGGCGGGGGAGTCGAGGGCGGGAATCGACAGCCGGCCCGAGGAGCCGAGGTGGATCGACAACACGGTGTCGGTGTCGCACAGCGCCCGCCACAGCGGATCCCAGAACTCGCTGTGGAAGCTCGGGTAGCCGAGGGCGGCGGGGTTCTCGGTGAACGTGAGCGAGTGGCATCCCTTTGCGGCCACCCGCCGCACCTCTTGGGCACACAATTCGGCGTTCCAGATCACCGGCAGCGCCATGGGAATGAAGCGGCCCGGATGGCTCGCGCACCACTCGTCAATGTGCCAGTCGTTGTAGGCCCGCACCAGCGCCAGGGAGAAGTCCTCGTCGTCGGTGGCAAACAGCCGGGCGGCGAAGCCGGGAAACGACGGGAAGTTCATCGAGGCCAGCACCCCGCCCGCGCTCATGTCCTTCACCCGCTCGTTGACGTCGTAGCAGCCCGGTCGGATCTCGTCGAGCCCCTGGGGTTCGAGGCCGAACTCCTCCTTGGGGCGCCCGGCGATGGCGTTCAGCGCCGAGTTCTCCACGCGCCGCCCCCCGAACTCCCACACGTCGGTGCCCTCGTCGGTTCGCACCAGTTGCGGGGCCTGCTTCAAGTATTCGGGAGCAATGTGGCCCACAAACAGGTCGGGCGGCTCGATGATGTGGTCGTCGACGCTGACCAGAATGAGGTCGTCGGTTCGGGTGGTCGGCATGGAAGCGCTCCTCGGTCAGCAGTCCTCGTACTCTACGTTCGGGCCCATTTCACGTCACTGCGCTCTGGATCTTGAGGTCGATGATCGCCTCGTCGTCGAGGCCGAGGAGGTCGCGGAGGATCTCGTCGCCGTGCTCGTTGAACCCGGGGGCCCGACGGGGCGCCGGTGCGGCCCCGTCGTAGTACACAGGCGGCGATACCAGTCGGTAGGGCGCCCCGGCGACGTCGGTGTAGGCCCGCACGTACTCGTTGGCCACCGCCTGCGGGTCGTCGGCCACCTGAAGGGCGTCCTGCACCGGGGCCCACTGCCCGGCGAAGTCGCCGAGCACCTCGATCCACTCCTCGTAGGTCTGGGTGGCGAAGATCTCGGCCAGGATCTCGGCCGCTGCCGGCGCGTTGGCGGTGATCGACGCGGTGTCGGCGAACCTCTCGTCGGCGGCCAGATCCGGCCGGTTGAGCACTCGGCACATCTCCGGCCAGTATTTGGCCGCTTGCAGGCAAGTGAGCGCGATGGCCCGGCCGTCGCTGGTGAGGTAGTAGCCGGTGAGCGGGTTGCGAATGGCGGTGCCCGGCGGGCGGCCTCGCCAGGCCGTGCCGGACTGGAGCGACAGGGCGATGGCGGCGGCCATCGACCACATGCCGACGCCGAGCAGCGAGACGTCGACCACCGTGGCTTCTCCCGTGCGCTCGCGGTGGAACAGTGCCCCCATGATGCCGCCGGCGATGGTCATTCCGCCGATGGAGTCGCCGAAGGCGGGCGCCGGGGGCGGGGGCACCTCCTCGCTGCCGACGGGCATCTGGCCGGCGGCGATGCCGGCCCGGGCCCAATAGGCCAGCGAGTCGTATGAGCCCTTGCCCGCTTCGGGGCCGCGCGCTCCTTGCCCGCTGCCTCGGACGTAGATGATGTTTGGACTGTGGTGGCGGATCTCGTCGACGTCGATCCGCAGCTTGGTCCGAACCTCGGGCAGTTTGTTGGTGAGGAACACGTCGCTCACCGCGGCCAGGCGATACAGCAATTGGAGCCCGGCTTCGGTGGTGAGGTCGATCCCGATGCTCTTCTTCCCCCGATTCGAGTGCTCGAGCAGCACATGGGCCCCATCGCCGATGGAGACGGTGCCGCTCGAGGCCAGACCTCGCATGGCGTCGCCGCGTTCGTGGTGCTCCACCTTGATTACCTCTGCACCCCACTCGGCGAGGAGGGCCGATGCGGCGGGAACGAAGGTGTGTTCGGCCACCTCGAGGATCCGGACGCCGTGCATCGGTAGGGTCATCGCCTGCTCCTCGGTGTTGCCGCTGCGTCGGTACTTTTGGTGGGTGAAAATCTAGTTTCCGTTGTCTGATAATGCCACTATTCGCTGGGGCGAAACCGGGTTGAAGAACCCTGCTTGACGAGCGGGGAAACGAGCCTTACCACCTGCGGTAGCCGCATTTTCGAGGACGGGGTACCCTGGGCGGCTATGGCGGGAGCATCGAATGCGCTGACAGAAGCCGCGAGCGGCGAATCGGCGTGGCGAAGCCGGGTGATCGAACGCTCCACCCGGGTGGCGCGGGAGCGGGCATCGGAACGAGCACAGCAGTTCCTCGATGCCGCCCGGGCCGTTATGAACGACAAGGGTTCCACCGAGTTCACGGTGCAGGAGGTGGTGGACCGAGCGCCTCATTCCCTGCGGAGCTTCTACCAGTACTTCGATGGCAAATACGAACTCCTTTTGACGTTGTTCGAAGAAGAAATGGGCCTGGCCGTCGACGGCCTCATCGCCGCGTCGTCTGAAGGGGAACCGCTGGATCGCCTGGAGCGGGTTATCCGCGACCTGTACGACTTGTGCGCCCCCAGCCGGGTGTCCAAGCAGCCGCTGTTCTCGGAATTCGCCTTCCGCCTTCTCGTCGATCATCCCGAGGAAGTGGCGGCGGCTTTCGCCCCGCTGATCAATTACATCAGCGAGGTGGTTGAAGCCGCCGCCGATGCGGGGCTGTTGCGCCCGGGCCGCCCTCGTCGGATGGCCGCGCTCATCGTGCAAACGGCAACGTTCACCGCCGGTCGCAACGTCGGGGCCCGTCAACCCATCACGGGCGACGAAGTGTGGCAGTTCTGCCTCCGCGCCATCGCCCCCGACAACGTTGCAAACCAGCGCCTTTAGCACGCTCAGACGATGACGCGGCCTCCGTTGACACCGACCACCTGTCCCGTCACGTAGTCAGCTTCATCGCGCACCAAATGGGCCACTGCGGCGGCGATGTCCTCCGGCCTGCCCACTCGACGGACGGGAGTGGTGGGGATGTGCTGGTCGATCCCGGTGCCTAGGTTTCCGCCCTCGGCCGCGGCGTGCAGCGAGGGGGTTTCGATGAAGCTGGGCGAGACGGTGTTGACCGTGATGCCCTTGCGGCCGAGCTCTTTGGCCAGTGAGCGCGTGAGCGAGATCAGTCCGCCCTTCGACGCGGAGTAGTGGGTTTGGCGGGCATTGCCGGTTTGCGCACTCGACGACGAGATATTCACGATGCGTCCCCATTGCGCCTCGATCATGTCGGGCACCACTGCTTGGCAGCATTGGAACGGCCCGCGGAGGTTGACGGCCATAACCTGGTCGAAGGCGTCGCCATCGATGTCGAGGAACTTCTCAAAGGGGCTGATTCCCGCATTGTTTATAAGAATCGCTATGGGGCCGAACGCGGCCCGCACTTCGTTCATTCCCGCCTCGATCGAGGCCCGGTCGCTCACGTCCATGGCAACGGCCACGGCGGAACCTCCCGTGCTGGCGATGGCCGAGGCCACCGAGGCGGCCGTATCGGGGTTCACATCGGTCACCCCCACATGGGCGCCTTCGGCGGCCAGGCGGTGGGCGATGGCGGTACCCAGCCCGGAGCCGGCGCCGGTGACCACGGCGGTGCGAGGTCCGTTCCAGGCCGGCAGGGTCACGCATCGCCTCCCGGGGCCGGGCACGCGGGGTCGTGGGGTCTCCCGGAGTCGCGGAGGTCCCGCTCGGACAGGCCTGCTGGTTCCATGCTCTCCCTCCGCTGCTGGCCTTTTGCCGCCGCCCCCGGTGTCATTCTCAACAAGAACGTGGTTCTAGAGGGCATGCTACTGAACCCGGATTGCCCTTGTCGGGCATCGGATTTCCGCTTCCCGCACCGTGGCCTTGTGCTGGGCGGGCACTTCCTCCGCCATGGCCCGGGCGTAGCCGGCGTCTTCCAGCACGAACACCTCGGCGCAGAGCATCACGCACACCCCGTGGCCGCCGCACACGTCGTCGTCCACCGACACCCTCATAGGGAATCGGCGCCTGCCGGGGTGAACTCGAGGCCCAGGAAGGCCAAGCCCCGCAGGATGTGGGTGGGCACGTAGACGAAGCGCCGCTCGTCGGGCGGGCCGTGGACATCCTCGGAGATGGCGATGTCGGCCATTCGGTCGAGGATGCGGTTGAGGCTCACCCGGGCCTCGGCCCGGGCCAAGGGGGCGCCGGGGCAGGTGTGGATGCCCCGGCCGAAGGCCAGATGAGAGCGGGCGTTGTCCCGCTCGATGTCGAGGGTGTGGGGATCGGGAAACTGTTCGGGATCGCGGTTGGCCGCCCCGTTGAGCAGCATGACCGTGGTGCCCGCGGCCAGATCCACCCCGCCGACGGTCACCGGCCGCTGCGCCAGGCGGAAGTCGCCCTTGATCGGGCTCTCGACGCGCAGCGCCTCCTCCACGAAGTTG
>JAJDZO010000360.1 GCA_022824605.1 Acidimicrobiia bacterium | reverse complement strand
GCCTGCACAGGTCCATCTGTGTGGACTCATGCACGGTCACGCCGCTGAGCGACAGGGCCCTTCCGGACGAGACAACAACCTCAACCCGCCCGAGGCGGTAGCCGTCGATTCCGTGCAACGCTGCCGCCGCGCGGTGGCTGGCCAGCGCGCCGTAGGCCATGCAGACGGCGAGCAAGCGCGATAGCGGAGTGGGGCCCACCGCGGCGTGCCGGTACACGCCCCGCGATTCGCTCACCCAGCGGCCCGTATCGAGCCGATGCCTGATCTGGTGACGTGTCATGCCCCCGTCCAGAGCCTGGGCACGGGTGATGACGCCATGCTGTCGCTTCATCCTCCGCAGCACTCGTTCCTCGTCCACCGCAACCTCGCCTCAGCTAGAATCTGCTTTTTTCACACCGTTCAATATACTTTCATGATTTATCACGGTTCCCGACTTACGGTAGTCCGCGACTGAGTAAACGAGGCTGAATCACCACGGCCTCGGGGCGGATCGGGGTGCCGTACCCGTCGTTGTCACAGGGGGGAAGTACGTTCTCGCCCATGGAACCAACAACAGGTGCCTTGCTGGTTGCAGTCCTCGTCACTGCCGCCGCCGTGGTGATCCTGCGAATCAAGCGCCCATCAGACTCCACAGAGGCATCCAACGCCGCAGCGCGAGTGAGTGCCCAACTCGAAGAGCGCGAGCGGGAGGTTCACCAGGTCCGGGAAGAACTCGCCACGGCCCGAGACGAACGCGACTCAGCCCGTAGGGACTTGGGCGCGGCCCAGAACAAACTCGCAGCCCTCAGCGCCGACCACAAGGCCCGCGTGGAGGAGTTGACCGCGGCCCGCAGAGAACTCGACAATCGGTTCAAGGGCCTGGCTGCTGGCGCACTCAAGGAGAGCACCGACACTCTCCTCAAGCAGGCCAAGGAGCAGTTCGACAGCCAGCGGCAACTCAGCTCGGCCGAGCTCGACAAGCGCAAGGAGGCCATCGACGCCATGGTGGCACCCATGCGCGAGAGCCTCGGGAAGCTCGATGAGCACACCAAGGAGATCGAGAAGGAACGCGTGGGTGCCTACGAACGGCTGACCAAACAGGTCGAGTCCCTGCAGAAGACTGCGGGAGGTCTCAGCGAGGCACTGAGGTCGCCCAACATCCGGGGCCAGTGGGCCGAACAGGAACTGGGAAACATCCTGGAGCTAGCCGGCTTGAACAAGCACATCGACTACTCCGCCCAGCACTCCGTGCCCGCCCCGGGCCGCGTCGTGCGACCCGACGCGGTGGTCAACGTACCTGGAGGGGCAAAGATCGTCATTGATGCCAAGGCCCCGATGGAGAGCTACATCAAGGCACAGGAGGCTGGCGACGAAAGCCAGGAGGCGGCTCTGCTCGCCAGCCACGCCAAAGCCATCTCGACGCATGCCAAGAGCCTGAGCGAGCGGGACTATGCCGATGCAATCTCGGGATCGCCTGACTTCGTGCTGATGTTCGTGCCCGCAGACCCGATTCTCGACGCTGCCATGAAGGTGGAGCCCACCCTCTGGGAGCAGACGTGGCGGGCGCACAGGGTGCTGATCGCCACACCAGGACTTCTCCTGGCCTTTCTGCGGACGGTGGCGTTGGCCTGGCAACAGCAGGACATGCAGCACAACGCCCAGGTGATCGCCGACCTCGGCAGGGACCTCTACGACCGGCTGCGGGTCTATGCGGGACACATGAACGACATTGGCACGGGGCTGAACAAGGCGATCGACGCCTACAACCGGGGCGTCGGCTCGCTCGAGAGCCGGGTGCTGCCTCAAGCGCGCCGCTTCGAGGACCTGAACGTGGTGTCCGAAAGTAAGCAGATTCCCAAACTCTCATCGGTTGAAACCTCGGTGCGGACCGCGGCGAGCCTTGCGGACGGCGCGAAGGAGTTGGAAGCCGACGACACAGTCCAGAAGCCGTCGAGGAGTCTGCTGCCCCGACGGTGACCACCTGAGGGAAACCGCGAGCCCCGAACAGGCTCACGCAGACATCAGGAGGACGGGAAGCTGCGACGATCCAAGCGACGGCCACATCACCGCCGCGCTCGACCTCCGCAAGCATCCGAGGACCGGAAGCATGCGACTGGCGGGGCTGGCAGAATGGGGGCGTGAGTTCGCCTCTTGGATCGGCTGAGGGTGGGTGGTCTGCGGTTGAGCCGGTTTTGGCTGATCCGGTTGCGGAGCGGGATCGGCTGCTCGGCGACCTGGCTAGCGCTTACCGGCTGCTTGCGGCGTTGCGCGGAGGTGAACTCGGCGACGGACACATCACCTGCCGCGACACCGAGCAGGCCGACCACATTTGGCTGCTGCGGTACGGGGTGCCCTTCGAGCGGGCCCGGCCCGCAGACATGGTGCTGGTCGCGCCCGACGGCAACGCCACCGACCAGGACGGCCGCCCGGCCCGCATCAACGACACCGCCTACTACATACACCACCCCATCCACGAGGCCCGGCCCGATGTGACCGCGGCCGCGCATGTGCACACCCCTTGGGGCACGCCCTTCGCGACCGAGCGGCGCATGCTCGAGCCGATCAGCCAGGAATCGACCGTGTTCTTCGAGGATCACGCCCTCTTCGACGACGAAGAGGTCCAGGTCCTCTCATGCGACGGCGGCAAACGCATCGCCGCCGCTCTCGGCGAATGCCGGGCGGTGATCCTGGCCAACCACGGGCTGCTCACCGTCGGCGTCAGCCCCGCCGACGCGGCCGGCTGGTTCGTGATGATGGAACGCGTGGCCGAGATCCAGATGAAGGCCCGACACGGGCAGCCCATCTCAGCCGAGGCGGCTCGAGCCTCCCGCGACGGCATCGTGATCGGCGACTACGGCTGGGACCTGTTCAACTGGGCCATCCGCCGCCACCTCGGCATCACATAGGAGAGCAAGCACAAGCCCACCGCCACCCCAACTCGGGAACGCCGCGACCACGCGACCTCGCTTCAGCCGCCGCCACCTCGACATCATGTGAGCGTGCCGGCCCAGAGCGGGGCCGCTGTGGGTTCAGGCCGGGAACGCTCCCAGCATCCGGGCCGCGGCCAGGGTGTTCTGCAGCAGGCAGGCAATCGTCATCGGGCCCGTGCCGCCCGGCATCGGTGTCACTGCACCGGCAACCTCCTGCACCGACTCGAAGTCGACATCACCGACGATCCCGTCAGCTGTGCGCGAGATCCCCACGTCGATCACCGCCGCACCCGGTCGCACGAAGTCGGCGGTCACCAAGCGGGCCATGCCGGCCGCGGCCACGATGATGTCGGCCTGACGGCACACGTCGCGCAACTCCGGTGTGCGGCTGTGGGCCAGCGTGGGCGTGGCGTCCACTCCTTTGCGTCCCAGCAGCAGCACCTGCGGCAGCCCCACCAGCGTGGAACGGCCGATGACCACCGCCCGGCTGCCCGAAGTCGCCACCCCGTAGCGGTCGAGCAGGCGCATCACCCCCAGCGGCGTGCAGGGCACATGACCGCGCTGACCCCGCACCAGCCGGCCCATCGACCTCGGCGTCAGCCCGTCGACATCCTTCTCCGGCGGGATCAAGTCCAGCACCGCGTCGGGATCCAGCCCCTCAGGCAGCGGGAGCTGCACGAGGATGCCATGCACGCCCGAATCCGCGGCCAGGGCCCCGACCGCCTCCTCCACCTCGGACTGGCCGGCGTCGGCGCCCAGCTCCACATGACGGGACTCCATGGCGGCCTCGGCGGCTTTGCGCTGCTTGTTGCGGACGTAGATGCGGCTGGGCTTGTCGTCGCCCACCAGCACGGTGGCCAGACACACCGCCGGACTGCCGGCCGCGGTGATCTCGGCGTTGAGTTCAGCGACGATCTCGTCGCGCAGTCGGTTGCCGTCCATCAGCACCGCACCGCCCGCGGTCAACTCGAACTGCTCAGTCATGCGTCCCGCCTGCCTCTCTATGTCGGAGATTCCGGGCCATCTCTCCTCCTCGCCCCAGCGACAAAACCCACGGTTCTTTCCGCCGACCCCACGAGACAGGCTACGCCCACTGACCTACGATTAGCGTTCCGGCATACGGAACTGTTCCGATTTCAGTTTCGCCCGCGTACTATCGCCGCTTCTGAGCAGCGAGGTGGTTGCCACATGAGAATCCTGTTCGCCGACGGCTTGTCCGACACCGCGGTGGCGAGACTGCGCCGCGGCGGGGACGTCTGCACGTTGCAGCCCGCCCTGACCGCCGACGACCTGCCCGACCACATC
>JAJDZO010000154.1 GCA_022824605.1 Acidimicrobiia bacterium | reverse complement strand
GCCGCGTTGGAGCAGACGTAGACGATGTCGTGGCGTTCGTCGCTGATGTGCTGGAGATGGTCGATGACTTGGGCGATCACGCCGTTGGCGACGTGGGTCTTCCCTAGGCCGACCTCATCGGCCACCAGGAACCGGAGTGCGGGATCGTGGTCGACGAACATCCGCTTGAAGGCCCACATGGCGGTCCGGCGCTGGAAGTCCTTCAGGCCGGCCAGTACCGAGTCGGCGTAGCCCCGTTGCTCGCTCATCGAGACGACGCCTTCGCTGTCGTCTCCATCTTCGCTGTCTCTTGAATCATCCTCCACAGCTCCGCGAAGTCCGGCGGCAGAGCGTCATCATCGGCCAGGTCCGAGACGAGGGGGTCGAGTCCGGCAAGCTTCTCAGGCTCGCGCCGCATCGTTCGTAGCAGCTTCTCCAGTACGGGCGAGTTCGCGCCGTTGCTCCTGTCGGCGGCGTCGCTCTCGCTGGCGCGCTCGACAATCGAGCCGAGGCCTGTGTCGTCGGAGTCCTCATCGAGCATCGCGACGAGGTATCGAAAGAAGCGTTCACTGTTGCCGACGAGCACCCGCAGTAGCGATTGATCACGGTGACTGGGCATGCCGTCGAGCGCAACCGGCACCACGAATCGCGTGACGACGCCGACTTCGTGATCGGCCTTCTCCGCGGCCTCACGCGGGTTGATCGAGGTGAAAGGCCTTCGGACGGCTCTGAACCGCCCCTGGGAGCGCTTGGCCGGGACCAACTCGAAGACGAGGAAGCCGCTGATTGCTTCGAGGCTGGTCTCGAAGCGTTCATGCATGGGCTTGCCGCCGGTTACGCGGCGCTGGTGCCCGTCTGTCGCCAGTGGCCGGCACTGGATCTCCACGCCTTCGTCCACAGGCAACGGTTGGATCGACCGGTACGTGACGGACCAGCCATCGTCGCTCTCCTCGACGGTGCCCTCGAAGGCAAGTCGAGCGATGGAGCGACGCAGACGGTCGAGCCTGGATTCTGTGGGTGGTTCGCCGTTCTCGATAGGGCTGTAGTCGTAGAAGAGGTCGCACAGACCAGGCTCTTCTTCCGTTCCTTCGCTGAGCCGGTCAATGCCCAGCACCGAGGTTGGTCCTACCAATTCGACCAGAATCTCGACGTTGCTCCCGAATGCCGCGCCGGTCGCGTTGGCTGATCCGACGAAGAGGCGAGCGCGGTTACGGTCCTCGAAGGCGAAGATCTTCGCGTGCAGCCCGCGGAGAGGGCGGCCGGGATCGAAGGGCGACAGTCGATCATTTTGAGATGCGGGCTCCGAGGCGCTTCCGTCGTCGAACGCCTGGACGCTGGTCACGTTGCTCAGCGAATCCGGCTTCAGGCGGTCGAGTCCCTCCGGCCTGCTGACAAGCCTCTCGATTGGCTGGTCGTGGACTCTTGTGAAGAAGTCGTCATTCACGAACGGCGAGATGATCAACGATCGCTCGGAATCCCGGGGAAGGGGTGAATGAGCCTCGGTCAAGCCCAAGATGTGGATGTGCAGGTCGGCGACTCCCTCGGGCAGAGCGAATGCCGCGCTCCGGAGGGCTTCGGACAGCGATTGCACCCGCTCGCGATTGTCGGCCGAGACGCGGCCGACGGCGGCATTGAGCAGGCCGTCAAACAGATCACCTACGGGTGCCAGACGCGCTCCGTCACCCTCGGGCGATTCCTCGAGTCGGACAACAGTGTCCCAGCTCTCATCGAATGTGAGATTCCGGCTTGCAACTAGGACGCGAAGGCGCCGGTCGGGTGGGCGGTCGCCCGATGGCTCGTCTGCGGCCTCGTATCGGAGCACCCAGACCTTCGGGTGGACTACTCCGCCTCGCGGAGCAGTGACGGGCACAACCGCATGTTCCAGGAAGGCGAACACCTGCCGTGACGGCGGGAGACTGATCTCGCCCGACTGGCAGAACACGGTGAGTTTGCTCGCATGGGACCGCAGGGCATGCAGCAACTCGACAGACTCATGCGAGCCGCTGTCGGGATCTTTCCTCGGCTGTGACAGCGCGAAGGCTGCGGGCGTGGCCAGCAGTGCCTGCAAGCTGAGCGTGTATGTCACCGCCACGGCCGACTCGAAGCGGAACCCTGCCGGGGGTCGCATGGCTTCGATGAGGGTGAGGCGGTTGGCGGGCTGCAGCATCATCCGCCCTTGTTCGATCGTGCCAGCCCTGTGGCGAGGTCGGAGAGGTACAACTTGGTGACGCGCCATCGGAAATCGAGTTGCCCGCCGACCGGGGCTTGGTTCCAGTTCTCGAGAGCCGTGCGGTAAGACAGGCGTGCCCGCTGCGACTTGAGGTGCCTCTCTCGGTCCCTCAGCAGTGCGTGGACCTCCCGGTCGTCCACGAAGCCTTGCGGGTTGGCTACTGCTCGCCTGGTCACCTCGTCGATGAAGTCTCGGGTGGGACGGTTGGCGTGGCCCTCCACGAGTTGCCAGAAGCCTGGGCGGTCATCGACCCAGGCGTGCAACTGCTTGTGCCGGCTATTGATCAGCTCGGTCCATCGCCTGAGACGATCGAGCTGGTTCTCCTCGACTGCCTCGGTGTCCCAGCCCAGTTCAGCACTGGCCTTCCGAGCCACGAGCACGTTGTAGAGGAGTTGCGGTCCGTAGGTCAGCTCGGAGAAGCAGTGGGCGTGGTGTAGGACTGTGACGAGGCGGTCGGGCATTCCATCGGTGGGCAAATCCCACGGAAACTCGACGTCGTCTGGCAGTCCCGGTTCGGCACACAGGGCCGACAGCAACGTGTTCGGACAATTCTGTCGGATGCGGTCGACCAAGAACTCGGCCTCGTCGAGACGCAGTTCGAACGTAAGGTCCGCTTCCAGGAAGTCTGATGGTGGAGGGGGAACGGCCGCCGCCCACATTGATGCCGTACGATCGGTGGCGTCGCCGTCGTCATCGCGCGCGGGTTGGCTTCGGGCGGTGGTGGCCACCCACCTGCCGTACTCGGCTGGGCTGAAGTCGAGTCGTCTGACCCCCCAGGCTCCGAGGCCTCCCCAGTAGATGGAACTCGGCAGAATCTTCAGATCACGTCCGGCGTAGTAGCCGATCACACCGTTGCCCGGTCCTAGGGGCCGGAGACGCTCGATGAGTTGTGCCTCGGCGCCCCGCAGCCGACGAGCGAAGTCGTACGCAGGGGCTGGTTCGGCTTCGAGCTTGATAAAGATCCAGGGCAGGAAGACGAAGTAGCGCAGCTTCGTCTGGATTGTGGACGTGCCTGGGCTGAGCATCTCCGAGAGCACATTGCTGACGGCGAGAAGGCCGAGCACGTCAAGAGTGCCGGGCTCCTTGAGCGAGCGCAGCAGGGCGCTTACTCGTTCGCTTGCGGCAGCGTCGAAATCGAGCCAGCCGAGCGATGACGCCGGTGCGTAGTCGTCCACCCGCCAGAGTCAAGCACAGCCGTGTGACACGGAGAACCGGAGCCACATTGAAGGGTTGCCGTCATGGTGTCTCAGCGGCAGCTGAGTGGTGCTTGTCACACCCCGCTTCCAGTGAGTGCGGTGCGGGCCTCGGCGGAGGGACGCGTGGGCCGGTGGCTGACTGGGTTCCGTACGCGACAGCAGTTGCCGGAACAATGATGGCTAGTGGTCTGTCGCGGATTTGGTTAGGGCGGCTCGTCCTCGTTTGACTTTGGCGATG
>JAJDZO010000216.1 GCA_022824605.1 Acidimicrobiia bacterium | reverse complement strand
TGATTCACCCTGGGTTTTGCGCAGGCTCCAGAGATTGGAGCGAGCATGGGGTCCATGGATGCGGAACCTCGTCCGGCGGCGACGTCGAGGCGGTATTCGAAAGAGCAGAAGGATCATGCTGTGCGGATGGTGCTGACGCTGCGTGAGGAGCTGGGCTCCTCGGCAGGGACGGTGACGCGTGTGGCGCGGCAGTTGGGCTATGGGGAGGAGTCGGTGCGCCGTTGGGTGGCTCAGGCTGAGATCGACGCCGGGACGCGGGCTGGGGCCTCGACCGCGGAGAGCGCGGAGCTGCGGCGGTTGCGTCAGGAGAACCGGGAGCTGCGGCGGGCGAACGAGATCCTCCAGCGGGCGGCGGTTTTTTTCGGGGCGGAGCTCGACCGCCGACAGCGATGATTGTGGAGTTCATCGACCGGAGTCGTGCCGAGTTCGGAGTCGAGCCCGTCTGTGCTGCGTTGCAGGCGGCTCCGTCCACGTATTGGTCCGCCAAGCGCCGGCCGCCTTCGGCCAGGTCGCTGCGCGACGCCGAGATGATGCCGGTCTTGTTGGACCTGTGGGAGGCGAACTACTCGGTATACGGTGCGCGCAAGCTGTGGATAGCTGCCCGACGCGCTGGCCACGGCATCGGCCGAGACCAGACCGCGCGGCTCATGAAGCTGCTGGGGATCCGGGGCGCCAAGCGGGAAAAGAAGGTGCGAACCACCCGCCCGGACCCCACAGCGGACCGGCCCGCCGATCTCGTGGAGCGCGTCTTCGCCGCCGAGCGGCCGAACCGGCTGTGGGTCGCGGACCTCACCCAGGTCGCCACCTGGTCCGGGATCGCCTACGTGTGCTTCGTCACCGACGCGTTCTCCCGCCGCATCGTGGGCTGGCGCGTCGCAGGCCACATGCGCACCCAGATGGTCCTCGACGCCTTGGAGATGGCCCGCTGGAACCGAGGCGCACGCCTCGAAGGCCTCATAGCCCACGCCGACGCCGGCAGCCAGTTCACCAGCATCCGCTACAGCGAACGCCTCGACGACCTCGGCGCGGTGCCCTCGGTCGGGTCGGTCGGCGACTCATACGACAACGCCCTCGCCGAGGCGGTCAACGCGCTGTTCAAGACCGAGCTCATCAGAAGCCCCGCCCAAGGGCCATGGCGCACCGTCGAAGACGTCGAGCTCGCCACCCTCGGCTGGGTCCACTGGTGGAACACCGACCGAATCCACGGCTACCTCGACGACCAATCACCCGACCAATTCGAAACGGCCTACGCTGCCGCCAACACCCACCACACAAAGACAGAAATCCACAACAAACAGCCTGCGCAAAACCCAGGGTGAATCACTGCGGTTTGGTTGGCCGGCGGCGGGGTATCGGGTGGTTGTAGGTGTTGGTGGTTGTGGTTGTTGGGGCGGAGGTGCCAGTCGTCGTCGTGGATGAGGTGGTGGCAGCGGTCACATAGCAGGGCGAGGTTGTCGATGTCTGTGGGTCCGCCTCGGCTGTGCCATCTGATGTGGTGGGGCGCAGCGGCGTCGGCGGGGGCGGCGCAGTTGACGCAGCCACCGTCGCGGGCTGCTAGCACGATGCGCTGGCCGAGGCTGGCTCGGCGTGCGGCTCTGCCGAGCCATAGCGGGTCGCCGTCCGCGCTGAAGATGGCGGGCAGGATCTGTGCTTGGGCGCAGAGGCGTGCTATGTGGTCTGGGGCTACGGGCTGTGCGTCGTCATAGCGCAGGCCGCGAAGCTGCTGCGAGCAGATGTCGTAGTCGGCGATGACCAAAAGCATCGTGTCAGGGCGCTCACAGGGCGCCTGGCCGGTGATGAGGCTGGCCAAGGCATCGGCGCGTAGATGCGCGCCGCTGCGTTCACCGTCATAGATCGTCGCCGGCGGGGGCGGGTCGTTGCGGAACCGTCGCAGCATCGCGTTGAACGCCACGCTGACACTCTTGCCGGCATCGGCGTCAAAGCACGCCGACAGCCGCCAGGACCCGTCGGGGTCCTGCACCAGCGACGCCCAGCGGGCCTGGCGCTGGCGCCTGCGCTCGTCCGCTGACCGCTCGGGCTTCATCCAGCGGCGCGTCATTCGCGAGAACACGTCCACGGGATGATCACACGCCATCGCCAAAAGCGCCGCCTCGTCGCAGTGCTCAGGATCAGACGCCACACGTGCGATCACCCGGGCATGGCCCGCGGTGATGCGCCCGGCGCGCCATTCCGCCGCGGTCACCGGGTGCTCACGAAGCGACTCCGCGAGGGCGACCTCGGCGTTGGCCTGCCGCGCAGAAACATGCAACTTGTAGCGCATCGCCTCGCTAGCGGCGCGTCCGCCGTCGCGTCGCGCGACCTCCGCGGCGATGTCCGCGAGGCGGGCCTCGGCCTGGGCGCGCAGCACCCCCACCCGGCCCAACTCCTCAACAAGTTCCGCGTCGCTGAACTCGCCCACATCGGCGTCAAAGTCCACCGCAGCACGGTGCGAGCCGCCCGGACCGGTCACAAGTTCCATACCCGTAACGTAGTGAAGGGGTACGACAAACATGATCTGACTATCACAAAAGGCTGCAAAATTGGTTTGCACTTGTTCCGAAGACCCCCGCACCGATCCCGAGCTCGCGGGCGACCTCAGCGATCGGCCTTCGCGTCTCCCGGACGATCCGCACAGCACCCGCCTTGAACTCCGGGTCGTACTTGCGTCGTGGAAATGACATAGCGCCTCCTCATAGACGATGTCTCCACGATTCGGGGGGATGCCCAAGCGGTGCCCGCTGGATCGGCTGGCGCTCAGGGGCGGCCTTTGATGATCTGGACGGTGTGGGTGTCGCCGCTGTCAGACACTACGCCGATGGTGTAGCCGGCCACGAAGGTTCGCTCGCCTGGGACGAGCATCGGGTAGGCGTCGACCTGCCCGTTGCCGCTGTCGCCGGCCAGTCTGACCGGCAGCTGGCCCGACAGCCGTGAGACGTCGACGGTGTAGATCAGCACGCCCTCGACGGCGAGTCTCGGGATTGAAGCAACGACCCCGTCTGGGTAGTGCACCTCATCGTCGGCGTCGTAGCCGATCTGGCGCCTGCTCTCGGCGACCAGCATCTCAGTCTCAGACAGCGGCACCACCGCCATCGCTGCCTCGGCACCGGGATTGGCCACCGGACCCAGCCTCACTCGGGCATCGGGTGTGTTGATGCAGCGCACCTGCGACTCGTCGAGCCAGCCCACCTGCCACCGGCTCCACGCCAGCATCTCATCGGCGTCCAAGTCGCTGGCGTAGCTGACGTCCATACCGCCGTCGGGATACGTCCAATCGACGCGGGGGCGGCGGTCTGCGGCCCGGGCCCGAAAGACCGCCGTCAGACCCATCAGACCGAAACTGCTGCGCACCACCGGCTCCGACTCCGACGGCTCGGGTAGCCGGTGGACACCAGCCTCATAGGGGAAGTGGTCGGTCAGGCCCAGCCCGTGCATCAATTCGTGGGCAGCAACACCGCCCCACGGCACGGGTTCACGCAACTCGTTGAGAGCACGATTGTTGATCCGCGACACCGGCCCGACCGGGCCCTCGTCGGTGCGCAGGCCGTACAGACTGTTGGCGCCGTCGCCGAAGTGCGAACTGGGCAGCACGGTCATTGCCGCGTGGAATCCGGTGAAGTCGAAGGAGGGGTCAGCGAGCCTGACCGCTTCGGAGTCGACGTCTACCCAAGGGTTGTCCTCGGCTCCCGCTTGGGGGTAGTGGTCGTAGTTGTTCTCGGCCCGCAGCCAGCGGTGCAAGGCAACGAACTCGACGTCGAGTCGTCCGTAGCTGGCCGCCTCCAGATAGGCCTCCGCGTAGGGCAGGCCGAGGGCGGCCTCCTCCTCGGTGGAGTGGGTGGCCATCGCGTCGGGGAAGTCGACGAACAGCACCGCCACCCTCATCTTGCCGATCGACGGGACCGTCCAGCCCGGCAGCGGGAATCCTGCCGTGTGGTGGGGCGAGGGCGAGCCCCACGGCCGGCACACCGATGAGCCGAGTTCGACCGTGCTGATCCGGCCAGGGCCGATGGTCTGACCGTGAGCGTTGGCGCCCCAACATTCCACGGTGCCGCCGGTACGAACCCCGCAGGAATGCAGGGCGCCGACATCGACGGTGCTGAAGATCCCCTCGGGAGCGATTGCTTGGCCTGAGAACTCGCCCTCGAAGTCGTCGTTCGAGCCCCAGCACTCGACCGTGCCGTCCGTGCGGACCCCGCAGGTGTGCCTGTCCTCAGTGCGAACTGTGCTGAAGGTGCCTGCGGGTGCCGTGGCCTGACCGGACCGGTCCCAACCCCAGCACTCGACAGTGCCGTCGGTGCGGACCCCGCACGAATGCACCCAGGCCACAGCGACCGCACTGAACGACCCCTCTGGAGGGCTCGACTGCCCGTAGGAGTCGTCGCCCCAGCACTCAATGGTGCCGTCGGTGCGGACCCCGCAGGTGTGCCAGACTCCGGCATCGACGGCCGTGAAGCCGCCTTCGGGATGGCTCGACTGCCCGTAGTGGTCGTTGCCCCAGCACTGGACGGCGCCGTCGGTGCGGAGCCCGCAGGTGTGTTCGCTTCCTGCGCTCAGCGAGGTGAACGTCCCCTCGGGGGCGTCGGCCTGGCCCACATACTCGTCCAGGGCGTCGTTGTTGTTGCCCCAGCACTGGACGGTGCCGTCGGTGCGGAGCCCGCAGGTGTGCCAGACTCCGGCGGTCACCGCTTTGAAGGATCCCTCGGCCCGGATGGCCTGTCCGAAGTGGTTGTCGCCCCAGCAGAGGATCGTCCCGTAGGACAGAACGACGCAAGAGTGGTACCCGCCCGTGGCCACCGTAGTGATCAAGCTGGGGGCCGGTTCGGCGGAGCCTTCCGTGGCGGGGTCGTCGGCGGCGGGGTCGTCGTCGGGTATTTCGACGAGCCCGAGAGCACGGGCCAGGAAGGTGGCCATCTCGGCTCTCGTGACAGGCTTGTCGGGGCAGAAACGCAGCGGGTCGGTGTCGCAGCCGACGGTGATGCGGGCCGCGGCCAGGGCGTCGATGTTGGCTGCGTGGGCGTCGCCGGCGGTGTCGGCGAACCCGGCCGCGTCGGCGGCCTCGAGGTCGAAGGCGCGGGTGAGGAACGTGGCCATCTCGGCCCGGCTCACCGACCGGTCCGGGCAGAACTGCAGCGGGTCGACCAGGCATCCCCTGGTGACCTCGAGCTCGGCCAGGCGCTCGAGGTGGGGGAGGTACCACTTGTCGACGCCCACGTCGGCGAAGCTCGACGCGGTTGCGGCGGGGGGCTCGGCCTCGTCGAGGATCCGCACCAGCCACACCGCCATCGTCCAACGCTTCATCTCCTCGCCGGGACAGAACCTGCCGTCGGCGCACTCCGTGCCGTCGAAAACGCCGCGCGCTGCCAGCGCATCGATAGCCGGCCGGTGCACGCCCCCAGTGACATCACCAAACCCGTCGGCAGCCTGGACGGTCCGGGTGTCCGCAGGCCGCGCGGCCGCCACCGGCGCCAACCCGACCACGGCGACCGCAGTCACGATGACCGCAACCACGACACGGATCACACAGCGACATTAACGATACGAAATGCCTCAGGCTTAACCGGAAGTCAGGTCACTGCGTCACGAGACTCGATGGTCTGGACGGTGCGCCCTCCTAGAGGCCGAGCGAATAGGCGGACCAATCCGGCGCATACGGGCGAGGCCGTGGCCCGAGCGGCCCGTGAGCGCAGCGAACAAGAGCGGGAGTCACCCCGTCACGATGCGACGGGTCTGCACCTATCCGCGCTGCCCCTTAGCCGACTGGGTGGGTGAAGAGGTCGTGGGCGCAGTCGCCGGACGGCGTGCGGGTCAGGATCTCGTAACCGTCGGCCGTGCAGGCCAGGGTGTGCTCGAACTGGGCGGTGCGGCGGCCGTCGCCGGTGACCGCGGTCCAGCCGTCGTCCCACATCACCACCTCGGGCGAACCGAGCGTGAGCATCGGCTCGATGGTGAACGTCATCGCCTCGCCCAGCGCAGTCGAATGCCGACGGTCGTAGTAATGCGGCACCTGCAACCCGGAATGGAACTCCGTGCCCACCCCGTGGCCGATGAACTCCCGCACCACGCCGAGGCCGTGCCTGAAAGCGTGGTTCTGGATGGCCCGGCCGATGTCGGAGACCACCGCACCAGTTCGCACCGCCCCCATGCCCTCATACAGCGCCGCCCTGGTCTCGGCCACCAGCCGCCGGGAGTGGTCGTCCACCTCGCCGACCATCAGCGTGACCGACGTGTCGCCGTGCACCCCCTCGCGGTACACGGTCACGTCGATGTTGATGATGTCGCCGGACGCCAGTCGGCGAGAGTCGGGGATCCCGTGGCAGATCACCTCGTTGACAGAGGTACACACCGACTTCGGATAGCCCCGGTAGCCGAGCGGGCTCGGATAGGCGCCCGCATCCACAGCCGCGTCATGCACGAACCGGTCTATGTCGTCGGTGGTCATCCCCACCCGGACATGCTCGCAGGCGGCGATCAGCACCTCGGCGGCGAGCGCGCCGGTGCGGCGCATGGCATCGAGTTCGGCCGCAGTCCGCGCCAGTGGTGAGGCGGGCAGGGCCGGTTCCCCACCAGGGCGCGACACATACGGCGGACGTTCGATGCCGCCCGGAACCGAGCGCTGAGAACTCACAAGCCCAGCACGCACCGGCGGATGCGACACCGGAATGCGGCTCGTGCCCACACCGGCGCCCGCCCTGCGCTTGCGCTTCGCCATCGCCGACCAGGCTAGAGGCCCCAACACCAGCCGGCCCCCGCCGGCAGTCCCGTCGCCGACTGGCAGAACCGTCCAGCAACCGAACCACCCACCGACACATCGCGCCCCGCAGCCGGCCCATGCGCCGGCCCACAAGACCGGTGCCCAGGTTGACGAACCGGGCGGGCCGGTTCCTGGTCGGTCAGTTCAGGCGGTTGCGGGCCCGCTCCAACAACACCGCCATCTCGAATCGAGTGGTGGCCTGGTCGCCGCAGAACCGCAGCGGATCGACCGAACAGCCCTTGGTGATCCCCGACGCGTGCAACGCATCGATGTCAGCCCTACGCGGGTTGCCGTGCGTGTCGGTGAAACCCGCCGGAACGGCTCGATCCAGCCGGAACGCCCTGGCCAGGAAGCTCGCCATCTGAGAGCGGGTGACCGGATCGTCGGGGCAGTAACGGGCCGGTTCGGTGCCGCAGCCGAGGGTGATGCCGAGCTCAGCCAGCCGCTCGGCGTGCGGGGCCCACCACTGGTCGACAGCCACATCGGCGAAACGCGACGCGCTGATCGGCTCGGGATCCTGACCGTCGACGGTGCGAACCAGCCACACCGCCACCATCCACCTCGGGACCGGATCACCCGGACAGAACCGTCCGGGCCCGCAGTCGGTGCCGGCCAGCACACCATCCTCGGTGAGCGCGGCCACCGCCTCGAACAGCTCGCCGCCGGTCTGCACATCGGCAGGCAGCACGCCGGGCAGGGCTGCCGCGGCCGCCACCAGGCGGGTGAAGCCGATCGGATGCCAGCAACCCGAGAGGTCCACTTCCACATCGGGCACGATGCCGCCATCGGCGCTGCCGCCATCGGGCCCCAGCCACCTGAACACCGTCACCCGGACGCCGGCGAGCAGAGCGCCGTTGCGCGACTCCACCGCTCGCGTGATCTGGCCGGTGTTCTTGCCGTAAGTGGTGGTGCCCACCACCGTGGCACGGCCGTGATCGCGCAGGGCGAGCGTCATCACCTCCGACGCCGACGCCGACGACTCGTCCACCGCCACCGCGATGGGCAGCCGCGCCGGATTGGACAGCCCCCCGTGCCCGCTCACCAGGTGACGCAGAGTGTCGAGCTTGGACACTTCGTGGATCACGACCTGACGGTCGTTGAGGAACATCCCGGCGATGTTGACGACGGTCTCGAGGTAGCCGCCGGGGTTGTCGCGCATATCGACGACCAGAGACTCCACGCCGGCGTCGAGCAGCGCCTCGAGTTCGGTGCTGACACGCTCGTCAGCACCCGATCCGAAGGAGTCGAGACGCAGATACCCCACCGAGCCTGCCACCGTCCCGGCCGCCACCGCTCTGGAGGCGACCGCGGGCGCATACACAGGCCCGGCCTGCATGCGGAAGGATCGCCTGCGGCCGTCACGCTCGACAATGACCGGCACGAGGCTGCCCAACTCGAACTCGGGCAGGTCATGTAATCCGCAGCCCGAACCCGACGGAACCAGACCGCTGATGGAGAGCAGCACGTCTTCGGGTTCCAGGCCCGCCTGCTCGGCCGGACTGTCCGGGAACACTTCGGACACGACCAGCCGGCAAGTCTCCGACAGGCGGCTGCATGCGACGGTGCCGTTCAGCAGACCGAGGCGGATGCCGATACCCGAATAAGGGAGGCCCCGGTTGAGGCCCGCCTGCAACTGTTCGTACTCCAAGGGCGACATGAGCACGGTGTGGGGGTCGTCCAACGAATCGAACATCGCGCTCGCCGCGGCCCACACAGCCGCCGTGCTGTCCGCCACCGCGTCGATCTCCAGGCAAGTCGACTCGAACTCCGGTGCGGGCAGCGGGCAGGGCGGAGGCGGCTCGGCGCCGCGGGGGGCCAGCTCGGCCTCTCGCACCCCGGCCGCGGCAGCCAGCGCCAGATCCTCATCGGCCAGGTCGTCGACGTAGTCCTCTGCGAGCACCTCGTAGCTCCTGCACAGCAGCTCTAGCACCAGCGGCGCCTCGTCGCAGGCAACCCGTGCGGCTCCCTCCGCGGGAGCCGTCTCAGTTCCGGTCTCTGCCTCATCGGCGGATCCAGAGTCCTGGGCGACGGCGACTGTCGGCCACAGCACGGCAACGGCGAGCAACGCGCCAACGATGCGGCGAACCCAGGGCCTGAGCGACACGGAACCCATCAACGATGCGCGCTGTTAGCGGCCAGGTTCACGGCATTCAGCGCAGGCCGCACGGCTAGACGGCGTGTCTTCGCGAGCATGGGAGTGTTCAGGACAGCCAGCGTCGACAGGCTCAGCGCAGGTACCGGCTGACGGACTCGACGACGCAGGCGGGCTTGGGTTGACCCTCGATCTCTACCGTCACCGTGATCACCGTCTGCACCCCCGAGCCGCCGGGCAGCTCCTCGGCGGTTGTGAGCGTGGCCGAGGCCCGCAGCCGCGAACCCTCCAGCACCGGCTGCGGGAAGCGCACCCGGTTGACGCCGTAGTTGATGCCCATCGACACCCCCTCCACCCGCACGATCTGCGGCATCAGGAGGCTGGTGAGCGCCAGGGTGAGATAGCCGTGCGCGATGGTGGCCCCGAACGGGCCCTGCGCAGCCCTGGCCGCATCGACATGGATCCACTGGTGGTCGCCGGTGGCCTCGGCGAACAGATCGATGCGGGCCTGATCGACGCTCACCCATTCGCTGTGACCGAGATGATCGCCCACTGCGCCGAGCAGATCGTCGGGGGACTTGAACACCGTGACCATGACGCCGAGACCCTAGCGGTCGACCGGGCCTCACGTCGCGCACTCACGAAGCGAGCGCTCGCTCACGGTGCTTGCATCGGCGCCCGCCGCCGCCAAGCACCGCCGCACGCGGGAGGTCATCCGACTCGCCACTAGCCTTCGGCGCCATGTCGGACAGCGGCGGAACCATCCGAATCCCCGGCAACTCATGATCACCGATCTGCACACCGTCACCGCCGGCCGCGGGCCCGCCGTGGTGCTGGTTCACGGCATGGGCGACGAAGGCTCGGTCTGGGCCGGCACCGTGGAGGCTCTCGCCGCGGACTTCACCTGCACGACTGTGGACCTGCCCGGCCACGGGGCCTCCCCCGCCCCATCCGAACAGGCCGCCTACGAGCGAGAGGCGGTGCTGGAAACGCTCGATGCCGTGCTGGCCCGCACCGGTCCGGCCGTCTACGTGGGGCACTCGCTGGGCGGCTACCTCGGGTTGACCCACTGCCTGACAAGGCCGGGGATCCTTCGAGGGCTGGTTCTGGTGGCGGCAGGACCCGGCTTCCGTGACGCCGCCGCCATGGACGACTGGAACGAGCGGGTCCGCCGCAGCATCCCGCGCCTCAGCATCGCACCGGTGGCGACGGTGACCAGCCTCCACACCGATTCGCTGGTGATCGACCGGCTCAGCGAAGTGACAGTGCCGGTGGGGCTGCTGGTGGGCGGCAACGACCGGGCCTTCATGGGGGCCAACGACTACATGGAGCGCAAGCTGCCCGACGTTCGCCGCCGCACCGTCGACGGTGGCCGCCACCGGGTGATGAGAACCCATCCCGAAGCGGTGGCCGAAATGGTGCGCGACGTTGCCGCAGCAGCCGGACACCACGCCTGACGTGACGCCTGACCGCCGATGACCGCGGCGCGGGCGCTGGCCGCCGTCGACGTGGGCACCAACTCGGTGCACATGGTGATCGCCAAGCCGGTGACCGGCGGATCACCGGAGATCCTGGCCCGCGAGCGGGTGGCGGTGCGGCTCGGCGCCGGCGGCGACGACATGAAGCTGCTGATGCCCGACGCGGTCGAGCGAGCGGTGGCTGCGCTGGTGGAGTTCCGCCACATCGCCGACGCCCACGACGCCGACGTGGTGGCAGTGGCCACCAGCGCGGTGCGCGAGGCCGCCAACCAGGGCCAGTTCCTGCGCCGGGTCCACGACGAGGCCCGCATCACGGTGGAGGTCATCTCGGGCATGGAGGAGGCCCGGTTGATCCAGCTGGGCGCCATGAGTGCGGTGCCCATTGCGGGACGGCCCCACATCGTGATCGACATCGGCGGCGGTTCCACCGAACTGATCGTCGGCGACCACGCCCCCGCGGCGCTGGCCCGCAGCCTCAAGCTGGGCCACATCCGCCTGACCGACCGCTTCTTCGAGGGCGGCGTGATCACCGACGGCGCGGTGAAGGCCTGCCGACGCCACATCAAGTCCTTCGTGGCTCATGTGGCCCAGGAGGCTCGCGACATCGGCTTCGAGGTGGCCGTGGGCTGCTCGGGAACCATCGCCGCGGTGGCGGTGCTCTGCGCGGCACGGCGCGGCGAGACGCTGCGCACCGTCGCCAACGCCACCATCGAACGGGCCGAACTCAACGAACTGGTCGACGACCTCATGTCGCGACCCACACCCCGCGACCGGGCCGACATCGCCGGTCTGGACCCCGCCCGCCGAGACGTGATCGTGGCAGGCGCCATCCTGCTGCGGCAACTCTTCAAGGCCTTGGGCATCAAGTCGCTGGTGGTGTCGACCGGAGCGCTGCGCGAGGGGCTGCTGCTCGACCGTTTCAATCGCCGCGACCGCTCCCGCGACGATGGGCTGCATCACCTCAGCGACCTGAGGCGATCCGGTGTGCTGGCCCTGGCCCGCAGCTACCACGAGGACTTGATCCACGCCGAGCACGCCACCGACCTGGCGCTGGAACTCTTCGATGAGACCGCCGCCGCGCACGGGCTGACCATCGCCGACAGCGAACTGCTGGAGGCCGCCGGACTGCTGCACAACATCGGCCGCTTCGTGGCCCACTCGTCGCACCACAAGCACTCCTACTACCTGATTCGCCACAGCGAGCGCCTGGCGGGTTTCAGCGAGAACGAACTGGAACTGATTGCGCTGGTGGCTCGCTACCACCGCAAGAGCCGGCCGGTGTCGTCGCACCGCGAGTACACCGCGCTCGCCAAGCCCGACCGCCGCCGGGTGCGGGCGCTGGCCGGGCTGCTACGGGTGGGGATCGCGCTGGACCGCACCTACCGGCGCGCCGTGGAACGGATTCATGCCTCCGTGAGCGAAACGGCGGTGACGATCAATGTGGAGGTCGCAGCCGGCGCCGATGCAGGGATCGAGTTGTTCACCGCCCGGCGCAGCTCGGATCTGCTGGCGGAGTCTCTGGGACGAACAGTCGAGTTCCGGGTGGTGGAGACCAGCACCGAACGCGGGCGCCGTAACCATCCAGCCCGTCAACCGGGCGATCCCGTGCCGTCTGAAGCGCTGCGCTGAGCCGCCTCGCCAGAGTCTCAGGAGTGGGGCGCGATCACCGACTCGCCGAATGCGGCCAGCGCCTCGGCGGTGTTGCGGGCATAGAACAGCGCCGGGACCATCAGCCGGTGCACACCCCACGACTCGGCCTCCTGAACAGCGGCGGCCGGGTCGTCGCCGAACAGCCCTAGATGGATGGCCGACATCTCCAGCTCGGCGGGATCGCGGCCGCAGTCGGCCGCAGTGTCACGAGCCATGTCGAAGAGCCGCTCCATGTCTGCGCCGGCCAGGAACAGACCGTCACCCACACGCCCGGCCCGGCGGGCGGCGGCCTCGCTGTGTCCGCCGATATGGATCGGAACCCGACCCGCAACCGGCTTGGGATTGGAGCTGGCCCGCTGGAAGGACACGAACTCGCCGTCGAAGGTCACATCGTCGTCGGCCCACACCCGGCGCATGACCTCCATGTACTCCTCGGTGCGGGGACCTCGGCGCTCCCAGGGCACGTCGAGCGCGTCGAACTCCTCACGCAGCCAGCCGATGCCCACACCGAGCGTCACCCGGCCTCCCGACAGCACGTCGAGGCTGGCCACCTCCTTGGCGAAGGTGAGCGGGTGGCGCTCGGGCAGCAGCGAGATGCCGGTGGCCAGCCGGATGCTGGAGGTGACCGCGGCCACATATCCGAGCCAGACGAGGGGATCCGGGATCGGGTTCTGACCCGAGCCGGGCATCTTGCCGTCGGGCGCATACGGGTAGGTGGACTCGTAGCCCTCCGGGTAGACGATGTGCTCCACCGTCCACAGCGAGTCGAACCCGGCCTCCTCGGCAGCCTGGCCCAGCCGGGCCGCGCCCTTGCCCTTCACGAACAGGCCCGTATTGGCGAACGCGATACCGAACTTCATCTGTGCTCCTTGCTACGGCAGCTTGGCCGACACCGGCCGGTCACGGTAGCCAGTGTCACAACAAGGTGACAGGATGGCGGACATGAACGAAACCTCCTCCCCCTCCGCCGCCGCCTCTGATATCACCGCGGAGGCCTCCCCCACCCTCGCGGTGGCCGCCCGTCCCGCCCGAACCCAGCCAGGCTTGATGGGGGCGCTGATCGCTCTGTTGGGGCTGGTGGTGATCGCAGTCGGGGTCGTCGGCGTGATCGTGGTGGCTTGGCCATTGGTGTTCGCCATCCCGGTGGGCGCCGTCATCTTCCTGCTCGCCTGGCCCGGCCAATACCTGGTGCAACCCAACGAGGCTCGGGTGCTGATCCTGTTCGGCCGCTACAAGGGCACGGTGGAGACTCCGGGCTGGCATCTGGCCAACCCGTTCACCCGCATGGAGTCGCGCAAGGTGTCGCTTCGGGTGCACAACTTCACCACCAGCGTCTCCAAGGTCAACGACGCCGAGGGCAACCCGATTGAGATCTCCGCGGTGGTGGTGTGGCGGGTGATCGACACCGCGGCGGCCGTGTTCGAGGTGGACGACTTCGAGGATTTCGTCCATGTCCAGAGCGAGACAGCCATCCGCCACCTCGGCACCCAGTATCCCTACGACGACTTCGAGGGCGACCGGGTGTCGCTGCGCTCTGATCCCGACACGGTGGCGGCCACTCTTCACGCCGAGGTGCAGGACCGCCTGAACCGAGCCGGGGTGGAGGTCATCGAGACCCGGTTGAACCATCTGGCCTACGCCACCGAGATCGCAGAGGCCATGCTGCGGCGCCAGCAGGCCGCGGCAGTGGTGGCCGCCCGGCGCACCATCGTGGAGGGAGCGGTCGGCATGGTGGAGGACGCCCTCGAACTGCTCACCGAGCGCTCAGTGGTAGACCTCGACGAGGACGCCAAGGCTTCGATGGTGGCCAACCTGCTGGTGGTGCTCACCAGCGAGCAGCAGACCACACCCATAGTCAACACCGGCTCGCTTCCGTAGCGCTTCCGCCTGATCACTGGACCCGTCCCACTCGGCTGCCTGTGACCGCTACCGGCGACTGTCGATCTGACGCGTTCGACCCGAGCGTCGACGTTGCCCTCAAGCGGGGCAACCGCAACGCCAAGTGGTCCAAGCACAGCCCCGACGCACTGCCGGCGTGGGTGGCCGAGCACGACTTCCGGCCCCCACCGTCGGTCACCGATGCCATGGCCGCCACCGTCGAGCGCGGCGATTTCGGCTACCACGACATCGAGGCCGATGTCGGCGCGGCCTACGCCCGCTGGACCGCGGCGCGCTACGGCTGGAAACCCGACCCCGAGATGGTTCACACCTGCGTGGACGTGCTGCAAGGGGTCACCGCCGCGGTCACCGCACTGGCCGAACCCGGCGCCGGGGTGATCCTCACCCCGCCGATCTACCACATCTTCTTGCAGATCTGCCCCACAGCACGGCGCCGACAGTTCGAGTGGCCCATGCGTTGCGACCCCGAACTCGGCTGGACGTTCGACCCCGACGACCTCGAGGCACTGCTACAGCGAGAGCCCGACGCCCGGGTGCTGCTGTGGTGCCATCCCCACAACCCCACCGGACGGGTGGCCGACGCGCGAGTGCTGCAGCGGATCGTGGAACTGGCCCACGCCTACGACTTCTACGTGGTGTCCGACGAGATCCACGCCGACCTCGTGTACCCGGACTCGTCGTCGCCGTTCGTGCCGATGCAGTCGATCCCCGGCGCAGCCCAGCGGGTGGTGACCGTCACGTCGCCGGCCAAGACGTTCGCCCTGTCGGGCCTGCGATGCGCGGTGATGGCCTACGCCGACCGCAATCTGCGTCGCCGGGTGCGCGAGGCCCACCCGCCGCTGCTGCTCGGCCACGCGGCCCGCACCGGCATCGACGCCACCATCGCAGCCTGGACCCACGGCGCGGCGTGGACCGACGGTCTCGTCACCCATCTTCACCGTTTGCGAGACCATCTGGTCGATCGTCTCCGCGCCGAGGTGCCCGGAACCGTCATGCACCGGCCGGACTCGACGTTCCTGGCGTGGCTGGACGTTTCGTCCTACGGACTGGGTGAGGCACCCGCAGCCCGTCTGCTGCAACAGGCCGGGGTGGCCACCTCCGAAGGCACCGCGTTCGGAACCAACGGCGACGGCCATGTGCGGCTCAACTTCGGCACGTCGAAGGCTGTTCTCGACCGGATCATCGACCGACTCGTGGCGGGCCTGCAGAGTCTCGGGTGACAACGCCTTCCCACCGGAACTGCGCCCGGAAACCCGGCACCGTAGGGTTGGGGCCGTGACCGGACCAGAGGGCCACCCGCAGCCGCTCGGGGGCAACGAGATGCCCCGCTTCGCCGGGATCACCACCTTCATGCGCCTGCCGGGCCGTTCGCATCCCAGCGAACTCGACGCGGCCATCGTGGGTGTGCCCTTCGACATCGGCACCTCCAACCGGCCCGGCGCCCGTTTCGGACCCCGCGGCATCCGCGACGAGTCGGTGCTGATCCGCCCCTACAACATGGCCACCCGGGCCGCGCCGTTCGACAGCCTGCGCATCGACGACACCGGCGACGTGGCCACCAACCCCTACAACCTGCTCGACTCGGTGGACCGCATCGAAGCCCACTTCGCCGAGTTGCTGTCGCACGACTTGATCACCGTGGCCCTCGGCGGCGACCACACCATCGTGTTGCCCATACTGCGAGCCATGAGGGCCCGTCACGGACCCGTCGGCCTCGTGCATGTCGACGCCCACACCGACATCAACGACGAGATGTTCGGCGAACGCATCGCCCACGGCACCCCGTTCCGGCGGGCGGTGGAGGAGGGCCTGCTCGACTGCTCGCGGGTGGCGCAGATCGGGATGCGGGCCACCGGCTACGCAGCCGACGACTTCGACTGGTCACGCCGGCAGGGCTTCCGGGTGGTGCAGATCGAGGAATGCTGGTACCGCTCGCTCACGCCGCTGATGGAGGAGGTGCGGGCCCAGGTGTCGGGCGGGCCGGTGTATCTGAGCTTCGACATCGACGGACTCGACCCGTCGTTCGCTCCCGGCACCGGCACTCCCGAGATCGGCGGGCTCACCACCCCGCAGGCCTTGGAGATCATCCGCGGCTGTCGGGGACTCGACCTCGTCGGCTGTGACATGGTGGAGGTGGCGCCCATCTACGACACCTCGGGAATGACCGCCCACATCGCCGCTGATCTCGTGTACGAGATGCTGTGCGTGCTGCCCGGCGTGCAGCACCGGGACTGAGATCCAGGGCGAGGCGGCGCCGATGCTCGTAGAACACGTCGAGGGCAAGTGGATCGAAGCGTTCGCTCACACGTTCCGCCTCTGCGGGGTGACCGAAGGCGACACCGCCGCGGTGCTGTCGGAGTCGCAGAGCCGGCCGGTCAACGTGCAGCTCGCCGACCTGGCCCTGCAGCGGCTCGGGGCCCGGGTCTTTCACCTGCGGCTCCCCACTCCACGCCAGAAGGTGGCGGTGCCGGTGCGCTCCACCGGCGCGTCCGACGCCATCGACGGGCTCGAACCGGCGGTGGCCGCGCTGGCGTCGTCTTCGTTCGTGGCCGACTGCACGGTTGAGGGGCTGCTGCACGCCCCCGAGTTGGGCGCGATCCTCGACGGCGGCGCCCGAGTGCTGATGGTGTCCAACGAGCATCCGGAGATCCTCGAGCGGCTGCTGCCCGACCCCACGCTGAAGGGCCGGGTGCAGCAGGGCACGGCCCTGCTGGAGGGAGCCGCCGAGATGCGGGTCACCTCCGCGGCGGGCACCGACTTGACCATCGACGTGTCGCAGGCGCCGTCGGCGGGAAGCTGGGGCTGCACCGACGGTGCGGGCACCATCGCCCACTGGCCCGGCGGGCTGTGCCTGTGCTTCCCGGCGGCTCGAACCGTCAACGGCACGCTGGTGCTCGACGCAGGCGACGTGAACCTCACCTTCAAGCGCTACCTGGAGTCGCCGGTGCGGATGCGCATCACCGACGACTACATCACCGACATCTCAGGCGACGGCGTCGACGCCGCCTTGACCGCCAGCTACCTCGAAGCCTGGGACGACCCCGACGCCTACGCGGTGTCACACGTCGGGTGGGGCATGAACCCCCTCGCTCGCTGGGACGCCATGGCCATGTACGACCGCACCCAGTTCAACGGCACCGAACTGCGGGCCTTCGCCGGCAACTTCCTGTACTCCACCGGCGCCAACGAGACCGCCGGGCGCCACACCCTGGGCCACTTCGACCTGCCCATGCGCAACTGCACGATCACCCTCGACGGCACCCCAGTATTGTCCGCCGGTCGGGTGGTGTTCTGAGGTCGGGCCTAGGCTGAGCCCGCCGTCTCACCGTCGCCGACCTCAGGAGCCACGTCCCATGGGTCATCACGCCCTTCTCCACTCGTTCGCCCCTCCGGCCAAGCCGGAGTCCGAGATGATCAACATCGTGCGAGCCGAGGGCTCCACGCTCTACGACGATCGGGGCAACTCCTACGTCGACGGCCTGGCCAGCCTGTGGTACTGCCAGATCGGGCACTCCCGCCCGGAGATGGCCGACGCGGTGGCCGCCCAGATGCGCGACCTCGCCTGCTACAACACCTTCGACCCGTTCACCAATCCACCTGCCGCCCGAGCGGCTGAGATGATAGTGGAACGCTCCCCGCTGCAAGACGGCCGGGTGTTCCTTGGCTGCTCGGGCTCCGAAGCCGTCGACACCGCCCTGAAGCTCGCTCGCCTGCACGCCCAGCGCAGCGGCGAGACCGACCGACAGGTGGTGATCACCCGCACCAACGGTTACCACGGCACCAACTTCGGCGGCACATCCGCCCAGGGCATCGCCCTCAACCGGGAGGGATGGGGCGACCTCGTTCCCCACTTCGTCGAGGTGCCCCACGACGACATCGAAGCGATGGCCACGACCTTCGCCGCCCACGGCGAGCGGGTGGCCGCGGTGATAGCCGAGCCGGTGCAGGGCGCGGGTGGCGTGTTCACCCCGCCGGAGGGCTACCTCGACGGGGTGCGCCGGCTGTGCGACCAGCACGGTGCCCTGCTGATCCTCGACGAGGTGATCTGCGGGTTCGGCCGCACCGGCGAGTGGTTCGGCGCGCAGACCTTCGGCGTGACGCCCGACCTGATGACCTTCGCCAAGGGGGTGACGTCGGGCTACCTGCCCCTCAGCGGCGTGATCGTCAGCCGGCGTGTGTGTGAGGCCCTTGAGGAGCCCGGCTTCCTGCTGCGCACCGGCTACACGTATTCGGGGCACCCGACCGTGGCTGCCGCCGCGATCCGCAACATGGAGATCATCACCGACGAGGGCCTGGTACAGCGGGCCCACCATGTGGGCGCAAAGCTGACCGAGGGACTCGAGGCACTGGCCGCCGACGGACTGATCGTGTCGCACCGCGGCACCGGCGCGGTGCAGGCCGCGGTGCTGGATCGCCCATCGATGGACGTGCGCAACGACATGCTCCGCCGGGGCGTGATCGTGCGCCCCATCAACGACGGACTGGCCATATGCCCGCCGCTGGTGATCACCGACGACGAGATCGGCCGCATAATCGACACCATGGCCACCTCGCTACGAACCATCACCTGAACGAACTGTCATCGCACCACGCGGCGGCGTTCACAGATTGGGCCGAAGGCGACGCCGAGGACTGGGAAGCCGAGGGTCGGGCTGCTCACTGCTCGGCGGGTTGGAGGCTGTCTTGGGCTAGCGGGTGCGGTCCTTCATCAGGGCTATGTCCTGGGGTGGGACTCCGGTAATCCAGATGCCCTCTAGGCGCTCCACGTAGCGCACGAACCGGTACTTGTCCTCGATGCCGTCGGTGCGTCGAGGGCGCACGTGGGAGTGGCCTGGCGCGGTGCGCACGTTGATGAAGCTGCACACGTTGCGCGAGAAGGCCAGATCCATCTCGGCGTCGAGCTCGTCCTCGGCGGTGACATCCACGGTGTAGGGCACGCCGCAGCCTGCCGCGATGGCGGCCAGGTCGACCCGGCCCGCGGTGGCAGTGGACCGCCGGCCCACGGCGCCCCAGCCGATCGACTCGTACACGCCGTTGTCGACCACGAACACCACCAGGTTGTCGGGCTGCTGCTCGCCCATGGCCACCAGTTGGCCCAGCTCCATCAGCACCGAGCCGTCACCGTCGAGGCACACCACCCGGCGGTGCGGCAACGCCAACGCCAACCCCAGCGCCAGACCGATCACGTCGCCCATCTGGCCGAGATGAGCGCTGCGATGATGCTCCTCGGTGTGATGAGCCCACTCGAACGACACTGCCCCGATGTAGGTGGACATCACCAGGCAGTCATCGGGCAGGCGGGCCGCGAGCCGACCCAGCCACTCGTAACGGTCCAGCGCCACGACGTTCAGTCCTCCCAAACGCAGTCGCCGGAGACGAGGACCGCCGCCGGGTGAAGCTGCGCCTCGGAGATGCGCTTGGCCCGCACGATCGACTTGGCCAGATCCTCGACATGGCGAACCACCAGATACTTGATCCGCAACGCACCCAGAAGCGGCTCGGCCACGATCCCGTGGGGGATGCCCCAATGCTCCGTCTCGCCCACATCGCCGCGATAAGAGCACAGCAGTGTGACAGGCACCCCGGTGCCCAGCGAGATCCGGGCTATGTACTCCGAGGCCACCCGCAGGCCGCTGTTCTCCATGATCAGCGCCGGTTTGCGGCCCCCGAGCCAGGCGCCCGCGCAGATCGAGAAGCCGACACCCTCGTTGCACACCGGCACATAGCGGATGTCAGGGTCGGCCTCGACCCGCTCATGCAGCGGGCGCTGCCAGCCGTCGGGCAGCCCCGACACGAAGTCGATGCCCGCAGCCCGCAGACCGTCGTGAGCCGCGTCGAGCGCGGCCGCGGTCATGGCCACCGCGTCAACACCCCGCCACCAAGCCCCGTCGCACCCGACACACGAATCATGCGCAGCCGGGGAGAGCCACGGATTATCGGCCCGCCGCCGACGGAATGTGAACGGGCGGGAAGATGCCCACCCGAAGCGTCAGCAGCCGCAGCCAGAACCCGCCGACCAGCAGCAGCCCGCAGCACACGACGGCCAGCACATCCCGAGCCCCGGACGCGGCGGCACCGACGAACGCCAGCACGGCCGGCAGCGCGGTGCCGTCCACCAGCACGAGCCACACGAACCGGACCCGGTAGCGCCCGCGCAGCAGCCGGTCGAGGCTCTCGGCCTTGCCCGGCGCGGTCACATCCGTCACCAGATGCACAACCACCGCCACCAGCAGCCCGCTGCACAGCAGGCCCAGCAACACCATCTGCCCGGCGCTGACCGGCTCGCCCGCAGCCACTTCGATGAACAGCACCACGGCCACCGACATGGCCGACGACGACAACAGGAACTGCAACGGCACCGCGGGCGAGTTCCAGTACGGGATGGCTCGGGGCCTCGCCAGCACGGCGCCTGCGTAGGTCATCACCACCACCGCGGCTACGCCGGCGACGATCTCCAGGGCGAGCCCCGCACCGTCAGTGCCGTGAGGATCCCAGCCCAGACCCTCGAAGGGAGCAGAGCCGCCCAGGCTCAGCGCGGGCAGCACCAGCAGCCCGGCCACCACCAGGAAGATCAGGTCCGACCACGCCCCCCAGCTGATCCAACTCGTGCGGATGTTCACGAACGCCCGCCAGAACTGCAACGGCCGGCCCAGGTCGGCCACCAGGATCGCCCCTCCCGCCGCGATGGCGACGAAGCTGACCACATCCACCGTCGGAATCCCCAGCACGCTGCCGAGGCCCTCGGTGAGGTTGAGTATCCGCCCGGCCAGGAAGACCCCGCCGCCGAGGCCCATCAGCGTGAACCAGACGGCATGGTTGAGGTCCCACACCCGCTGGGTGCGCGCTTCGAGGCTGAACTGGTCCATGAACACGTTCTGAGGGCCGCCGCCCCCCGACGCTGCACCCAACGAGGTCATGGCAGCCCCACGTACTGGGTGCTCGGCAGGGTCTCGGCGTCGGGTCTGAGCACTTCGGAGGGGCCGCGCTCGGCCAGATACCGGCTCACGTTGCTGTCGGGGTCGTCGAGGTCGCCGAAGATCCGGCACTCGGCCGGGCAGGTCACCACACACGCAGGTGTGGCCAGCGGATGGATCCCGACCTCGAGCCCGTTCTCGATTCCGAAATCGATCTTGTGCGCGCAGTACGTGCACTTCGACACCGCGCCGCGCACATGCCGCTGGTGGGCATAACGCTCCGGCACGCTCTGCTCGGGCCCCGCGGGCGCGGCGTCCACCGCAACGGTGCCGCGGTCCTCGAAGAAGTGCAGCGCCCCGTAGGGGCAGGCCGTCATGCAGGCCCGCGATCCGATGCACACATCCTCGTCGGCCATCACGATGCCGTCGTCGCGGCGCGTGAGCGCCCCCGACGGGCAGGCCGTCACACACGGCGCATCCTCGCAGTGGTTGCACAGCACCGGCAGGTAGTTCAAGGTGGCGTCGGGGAACTCGCCTGACTCCCATTCGAGAACCGGCGCATACCAGGCATCCAGCGGCGACTGGTTCTCGGTCTTGCAAGCCACGGTGCAGGCCTGGCAGCCGACGCAGCGCGCCGCGTCGATCACCATGCCCCAGCGGGTCATCGCGCCCCTCCCCGTCCGGCGGGCACGGTTCGCACATCGGCTGCGATGGCGCAGTCCAGCGCGCCCGACACGAAGTCGATGTGCTCCACATCGATGTTCAGCAGCGCATTGAAGTTGACCTCGCCGTCGCCGCTGCCGGTGCTCCACCCACCGCCGCAGCCCTGCGTGGCCAGCACCTCGGGATGCACCAGCTGCGTTACCCGGGCGGTGGCCGTCTGTTTGCGACCACCTGAGGTCTCGATCTCCACCAGGTCGCCGTGAGATATGCCCCGGGCCTCAGCTGTCCTGGGGTTGATCCACACCGACTTCAAGTCGTTGTGCCGGTTGGACAGCGTGGACAGGATCGAGTTCTTGTGGGTGTGCGACAGGGCGTGGTTGGGGACCTTCATGTTGGTGACGAACAGGTCGTGGGGCGAAGTCCGCTCATAGGCCGGGCCGGGCTTCCAGTCGGGCAGGGGCTGGTAGTCGTCGGTCTCCCACGGAACGCCCAACTCTTCGACGGTGCGCTCGAGGTCCTGTTTGGTGTCGACCATGAACTCGCAATAGACCTGCGCCCTGGCGTCGAAGAACGGGCGGGGATACTTCTGGACCACGGTCTTGTCGTCGGTCCAGAGCCCGTCGCTGAGATGCCAGTCGAGGCCCCGGTCATCTCCGAGGGTGTTGCGCAGCCACCGGTCGCAGATCTCGAAATAGGAGTAGTCACCGTCGGCGTCGAGCTTGTAGGGCTCACGCATCTTGGCGATGTTGTTGAACGCCTCGTTGAAGTGCGACAGCCGCCCAGCCCGCTTCAGCAGCTCCAGATAGATCTGCATGGCGTCGACGAACGGCTCTCCGGGCACCGGCCCCTCGATGCTGGACTGCACCACCGGCTTGGCCCCGTAGGCGGCGTGGCGGGAATCGCCCGAAGCCAGATGCTGGTACACCAGCGGCGTCATCCGCTCCAGGTAGTGAACGTCGGGCAGCACGATGTCGGCCATCAGCGTGGTCTCCTCGAAGCGCCTGGCGATGGCGGCCACGAACGGGATGCGCTTGATGAACCGCTCCACCACCTCGGGCGGCCCCGAACTCTTCATCATGTTGGACTGGAAGTTGATCATCATCGACGGGAACGGCGGCGCCCCGAACAACTCGGGCTGCTCGGAGTTGAGCAACGAGAACACCGTGCCATAGGGCGCGCACGGCAACAGTTCCCACATCTCGGTGGTGCGAGGAGGGCCGGTCGGGCGGGGCGGGTACAGCCCCCCGACGCGGCCGCCGCCGATGAAGCCCTGAGAGATCAGCCCGTCGTCGCTGGCTGTGGAGGTGTACTCGAGGTCCTTGACCTTGCCGATCAGCCCCCACGGGTCGCCGAGCAGTCCACCAGGCACGTCGATGCCGCCGATCAGCGTGGGCAGCAAGATGATGGCCATGCCGTTGAGCATCGAATGCTTGTGCGCCGACAGGCCCCGGTACCAGGCGACGGTGGCCGGACGGTAGGGAAGCTCCACGCCGTCGATCTCGATGGTCTCGCCGATGCAGGCGGCCTCGCCGAACTCGCGGGCCAGGCGCCGCACCGTGGCTGCCGGCACGGTGGTGATCGACTCCACGTACTCGGGGGTGTACGAGCGCACATGATCGGCCAGCATCTGGAAGCCGGGCCGAGCCGCGGCGCCGTCCACGGTGTAGGTGCCGGTCAGGGCGGCGTTGGCGGTGCCGGCATCGAAGGGCTGGGCGCCACTGTCGACATCCCACACCAGCGGCTTGCCGGTGCCGGCATCGCGTAGATAGCGGCCGTCGCTGCCCACGAGATAAGGCGCATTGGTGGAGTTCTTGAGGAACTCGGCGTCGTAGATACCCAACTCGTTGATGAGCTGGTCGACCATCCCCAGAATCAGCGCTGCGTCGGTGCCGGGGCGGATCGGCACCCACTCGTCGGCGACCGCCGCCGCCGAGGAGCACACCGGATCGACCGACACCATCCGCACGTCGTCGCGGCGCACCGACAGCTCGTGGGTGGAGTGCATCGTGTCGTAATGCACGACCGAGCCGAACTGGGCCCCGAAGTTCAGGATGTAGCGGCTGTAGATGGGGTCGGGGTTGCTCTCGAACGCGTTCTGGTTCATGTACAGGATGCCGTGCACGTTGTTGCCACAGAAGATGGCGGCCGACCAGGTGGAGTATCCGGGCATTCCCAGCCCCGTCACCCACGACGCGGCCAGCGCGCCCCGCAGGTGGTAGATGTCGAAGCTGGTGTAGAGGATCTTCTCGGGATCATCGGCGATGGTGTCGCGCAGATGGCCGGCGATCTCGTCGAGGGCCTCGACCCAGGAGATCGGCACCCATCCGGGATCGACGCCCACCCCCTTGTCGGGGTTGGTGCGCCGCAGCGGGGTGGTGATGCGGTCCGTATCGGTGAGGCCCTCGAAACCGGCGTCGCCCTTGGCGCAGGTGCGGCCGTGGTTGTGGGGGTTGTCGGGGTCGCCGAGGATCTTGTCGACCACGCCGTCGTCGTTGACATGAGCCAGGATCCCGCAGCGGTTCATGCAGATGGTGCAGGCGCTACGGACCCACCCCTCTCCGTAGGCGGTGCCCGACCGCGCTCCGAGGACTGTCTCCATTGGCTGCCTCCTCGCCAGTACCGGAGTTTCGCACATTCGTGGGGTCAATACGAACCGGCTACGGTGCCTCCCGAGCGCGAGGCGACCGCAGCGGCGAGTCCGGTGGCGGCAGCCCGCGGATCCGGCTGAACCGCAGGAGGCAAACGTGCAAGCATCCGCCAACAGTGAGACGACCGCCATCGTCAACGCCGTCGTGTACTGCGTCGACGACGCCTTCAGTTGCCACAACCCCGGCACGGTGGTGTTCGCCGACGGCGTGATCGGTGCGGTGGGTCCGTCGGACGCAACGCCGGTGCCCGACGACGCCCAGGTGATCGACGCACGGGGCCGGCTGGCGGTGCTGCCGGGGCTCATCGACGCGCACTCGCATTCGAGCCTGCTCAAGGGCTACTCCGAGAACGCCCAGCTCATGGACTGGCTCCCCGAATACCAGCGCGAGCATCAGGCGCTCACCTCCGACGACGCCTACTACGGCTATCTCGTCACCTACATGGAGTCGCTCAAGGGCGGCACCACCTGCGTGATGGACATGTACCGCTTCGGCCAGCGGGGCGCGCAGGCCGCCTCCGAGCTGGGGATGCGCGCCCATCTGGTGCCCTACGCCGCCGACCATCCCACCAAGCATTTCTTCGAGACCCTCGAGACCAGCGAGCAGCTGATCCGCGACTGCCACGGCGCCGACGACGGTCGCATCAGCGCCTGGGTCGGCCTCGAGCACATCACCTACTGCTCCGAGGCGATGTTCGAGGGCGCCCGGGAACTCGCCGACCGTTACGGGGTGAACATCCACACCCACACCAGCGAACAGGTCGAGGAGGTGGAGGTGGTGGTCGAGCTGTTCGGCGACCGCCCGGTGCAGGTGTTCAACCGCTGGGGCATCCTGCGGCCCGGTTCGGTGCTGGCCCATTGCGTGTGGCTCGACGACGCCGAGATCGAGGTGCTGGCCGACACCGGCACCGGGGTGGCCCACTGCCCGGTGAGCAACATGAAACTGGCGAGCGGGCCGGCACCGCTGAGCAAGTTCCGGGAGGCCGGAGTGACCGCGGCGCTGGGTTCCGACGGCGGGATCTCCAACAACTCGGTGAGCATGTGGGAGTGCATGAAGGTGGGGTCGCTGCTGCAGAAGGTGACCCATCTCGACGCTACGGCGGTGACTGCGGCCGACGCGCTGCGCATGGCCACCATCGACGCCGCCCGCCTGATCGGCATCGACGGCGTGGTCGGCTCGATAGAGGCAGGCAAGCACGCCGACTTGATCACCGTGGACCTGTGGCAGCCCCATCTGCTGCCGCTGGCGCTGTCGGAGGGCCACGATCCGATCCTGTGGAACCTGGTGTTCGCGGGCCGTGCCAGCGATGTGCGCGACGTGTGGGTGCAGGGCCGTCGCTGCCTCGACGACGGCGACATCACCCGCCTCGACGAGTCCGCGGCCCTTGAGGAGATCCATGCCCGCACCGTGGACCTGCTTCACCGCCGGGAAGGCGTGGCCGCCATCCCGATGGTTGCCGACTAGACCCTGGACTTCGGGCGAACCAGCGCGGCCCGCTCGGCTTCGCATTGCGGGCGTGCGAAACAGCCGTTGATGTGGTCGTTGACCAAGCCCATCGACTGCATGAAGGCGTAGACGGTGGTGGGGCCCACGAACGTCCAACCGCGGCGCTTCAGGTCACGGGCCAGTGCCTTGGACTCCGCCGTGGATGCGGGCAGCGCATCCTTGCCGGTGGGAGGCTCGACGCTTGGGGGCGGCTCCCAACCCCAGACGTAGGTCGCCAAGGAGCCGAACTCCTCGATCACCTCCAGGGCTCGGCGGGCGTTGTTGACCGCTGAGGCGATCTTTCCCCGGTGGCGCACGATCCCGGCATCGCCCAGCAGCCCTTCGGCGTCACCGTCGCCGAAATCCGCAACCGCCTCGATGTCGAAGCCACAGAAAGCAGCCCGGAAGTTGTGCCGCTTTCGCAGGATCGTCAGCCACGACAACCCGGCCTGGAACCCCTCCAGGCACAGCTTCTCGAACAGCCG
>JAJDZO010000117.1 GCA_022824605.1 Acidimicrobiia bacterium | reverse complement strand
ACCACCAGCGGCAGGTCGCGGCGATTGGCCAGCTCCACCTGGGCCGCGAACACCTTGCGCTGGGCGGGACGCGGCGAGTGGTCGTAGTGATAGTCGAGTCCGGCCTCGCCCACGGCCACCACCTCGGGGTGCGCCAGCAGGGCCTCCAACCCCTCGGGCCCCCCGGAGGCTTCATGGGGATGAACGCCCGCAGGGGCCCACCCCCCTTCATTGTCCTCGGCTACCGAGATCGCTCGTCGAGAGTCCTCCACGTCGGTGCCGACCGTCACCAGCGCCTCCACACCGGCGGCCCGTGCCTCGGTGATCACCGGACCGGCCGCGCCGCCCGCCGGGAGGTGACAGTGGTGATCTGCCCAAGCCATGCCGCCGCGCCCTAGCCGTCCCCGGCCTCGTCGCCGACTGCGGCGCCGATGGTGTCGGGGTCGACCTTCGTGAACAGCGGCTCGGGCTTGGGCAACCGGGTGCCGGGCCGCAGGTCGGGACGGCTCCAACGCTCGAGGGGACCGAACACACCGTCGAGAACCACGGTCGAGAACGGCAGGTAGGGGGCCAGGCCGGTGCGCACGCCGCCCATCGCCTCCAGCGCGGTCACCAGCACGGCGGCGGCCCGGTCGGGGTCGGTCGAGACCAGCTTCCACGGCTCATTGGAGTTCAGGTAGGCGTTCACCCTGGCGGCCGACTCCATGGCGCTGCGCAGCCCGGCCCGCAGCTCCACCCGCTCGATGCAGTCGGCCTCGTCGCACAAGGCGGCGTCGCCCGCAGCCAGCAGGGCGTCGTCGTCGGGGCGCCGGTCGGCTGCTTCGGGGATCACGCCCCCCAGCGCCGACTGCGCCAACGACAGCACCCGGTTCACGAGGTTGCCCCAGGCGGCCACCAGTTCGTCGTTGATCCGCCGAGCGATCTCGGTGATCGACACCTCGGTGTCGGCGTGCTCGGGCAGGGCCGCAGCCAGGGCGTAGCGCAGCGAGTCCGGCTCGAAGAGCCTCAGGCCCTCGCCGATGGTCAAACCGACACCCCGACCGGCCGCCATCTTCGCTCCCGAGAAGGTCACGTACTGGTTGGCGGGCACATTGTCGGGCAGGTGCAGGCCGCCGTAGCCCATGAGCTGCGCCGGCCACAGCATGGTGTGGAACGGGATGTTGTCCTTGCCGATGAAGTAGACGTGGTGGGCGTCGTCGTGGTGCCACCAGCGCTTCCAGGCGTCGGGATCGCCGCGGCGGGCGGCCCATTCCTTCGACGCCGACAGGTAGCCGATCACGGCGTCGTACCAGACGTAGATGCGCTTGCCCTCGCCGAGGTCGTCGACGGGAAGCTCCACTCCCCAGTCGAGGTCACGGGTTATGGCCCGGTCCTGCAGACCCTCGTTGGTCCAGCCGAAACTGGAGTTGAGCACATGGGGTCGCCATCGGCGGCGGGTCTTGAGCCAGGAGTCGACCCTCTCGGTGAAGTCCGAGTAGCGGAAGTAGAAGTGCTCGGTCGGCCTGAGTTCGGGGACGGCCCCGCTGATCTTGGATCTCGGCTCGATCAGGTCGGTGGCGTCGAGGGTGGTTCCGCAGTGCTCGCACTGGTCGCCGCGGGCCGCGCCGAAGTCACAGTGCGGGCAGGTGCCCTCGATGTAGCGATCGGGCAGGAACCGTTGGCCGACGGGATCGTAGAACTGCTCGGAGACCCGCTTGTCGATGTGGCCGTTGCGAAGCTGCACCAGGAACATGTCCTGGGTGACCTCGGCGTGATTGCGGGTTCCGGTGGTGGTGTAGAGGTCCCACGAGATTCCGAGCATCTCCCACTGGCGGCAGAACTCGGTGTGGTAGCGCTCGACGATCTCCGCCGGGGTGACTCCTTCGGCGTCGGCGCGCACGGTGATGGGCGTGCCGTGGACGTCGGAGCCGCTCACCATCAGCACGTCGTTGCCTGCGAGGCGCTGGTACCGGGCGTAGATGTCGGCCGGCAGGTAGGCACCCGCCAGATGGCCGAGGTGACGGCTGCCGGACGCGTACGGCCACGCGACCGCGACAAGTACCGGCTCCGCCATGGGCGGCCACGTTATCCCCGGATGTCCAGGTTATCCCCAGCGGGGTCTGATCGCCGCTCTCTCAAGTATGCGTCACGGCCGCCACCGAAGGGTGGATGCCCCCGCGGGGTCAGTCGTCGGTGGTGACCACGAGGTTGTAGAGGCGGCGACGCGACATTCCGTGAGCGGCGGCGGTCGTCTCCACCGCGTCCTTGCGGCTCGATCCGGCGGCGATCAGAGACTCGACCGCGGCCCGCAGGTCTTCGTCAGTGGCTTCGCTGGCGGCTTCTGGAGCGCCCTCGATCACGATCACCACCTCGCCCTTCACCGGACCGGCGGCCCATTGGCACAGCTCCGCGAGGCTGCCGCGCGCGACCTCCTCGTGGAGCTTGGTGAGCTCGCGGGCCACAACCCCGCGACGTGTCGGCCCGCACGCATCGGCCAGATCTTCAAGGCAAGGCTGCAGCCGATGGGGCGACTCGTAGACCACGGTGGTTCGCGTCTCTCGTGCGATCTGTTCCAGCCGCTCGGCCCGGGCCCTGCCCTTGCGGGGCAGGAAGCCCTCGAAGCAGAACCGGCCCGCGGGAAGGCCGCTGATCGCCAGGGCGGCCACGCCCGCGGACGGGCCAGGCACGACCGTCACCGTGTGGCCCGCCTCTGCGCAGGCGGATACCAGCCGGCCGCCGGGGTCGGTGAGCGCGGGCATCCCGGCGTCACTCACCACCGCCACCACCGCTCCTGTCGCCAGCAGAGCGAGGATGTCGCGTACCGCGGCCGCCTCGGTGTGCTCATCGACGCGCCGGAGCCGCAATCCGTGCAGGCCGGTATGCGCGAGCAACCGTCCGGTGCGACGGGTGTCCTCACAGCACACCAGATCAGCGGAGCCCAGCGCCTCTGCCGCCCGCGGGCTCAGGTCGCCCAGGTTGCCGATCGGCGTGCCAATCAGCACCAGCGAACCGGTCATCGCCGCGGCGCAGGTCCAGGCTGAGAACCGGTAGCGGTGCCCGGCGAGCGCCCAGCCGGGGCGCTCATCATTGCCGGATCTCCAGTTCGGTGCCGGGGGTCACGCCCCAGCGTTGCATGCTGCCCGCCTCGGCCTCGATCACCGATGCGGCCGGCCACACCAGGCGCCCGAGGCGGTTGGGTCGCATGGTCGTCACTCGCAGCACCCGCATGTCGGCGTCACAGTGGGCCACATCGATGGCGAAGCGCATGCCGAAGGTGTGTACCGAGCGGGTCCGCTCCAGCAGCAGAGCGCCTTCGATCCCGGGGCGTCCGCACAGGCCCTTGCGGCGCTCGCGGCCGGTGGAAGCGATCTCGAGGGACGCCACCACCCGGTCTCCGACCATCAGCCAGGCCACGGTTGGAGAATCTAGTAGTCCGACACGACCGTGATGAAGGCGCCGGGGAGTGGAGCGCTTCCCGCGCTTGTTCGGTGCGCTCGCGGACCGCTCGGCCCCTCAGACGTTGAACCTGAACTCCATCACGTCGCCGTCGCAGACGCGGTATTCCTTGCCCTCGGAGCGCACCAGGCCCTGCTCTCGGGCCGCGACCCAGGATCCGGCCTCCAGCAGCGGCTGGCAGGCGACGGTGTCGGCTCGGATGAAGCCGCGCTGGATGTCGGAATGGACGGCTCCGGCGCATTCGACGGCCGACGCCCCGGCACGGAAGGTCCAGGCCCGGCTCTCCTTGGGGCCGGTGGTGAGGAAGGTCCGGAGCCCGAGCAGGTGGTAGGCGAGGGTCAGGAACCGGTCCAGAGCGCCGCTCCCGAGACCCAGAGCCGACAGCATCTCGGGACGCTCGGCGTCGTCGAGCTGGGCGGCCTCGGCCTCGAGTTGCACGCACACCGCCATCACCTCGGCGCCATCCAGCTCGGCGCGCACCGGTTCGGCCAGTTCTTCGGCGGCTTCGATCTGGTCCTCTCCGATGTTCACCACTGCCAGGACCGGTTTGTTGGTGATCAAGAAGTAGGGGCGAAGGGCGCTGGTGGTGTCGTCGTCCAAGCCGGCTCGGTACAGCGGAACGCCGTTCTCGAGAACGTCGACCGCCTGTGCGAGCAGGTCGCGTCCGGGCCGCAGCGACGGGTCTCCCTTGGCGGCCCGAGCGAGTTTGTCGAGTTGGCGGGCCGCGCTGTCGAGGTCGGCCAGGGCCAGTTCGGTCTCCAGCACCCGCAGGCTGTTGAGCGGGTCGTCATCGCCGGCGATGTCGGGGTCGACGAAGGCTCGCAGCACGTAGACGATGGCGTCGGTGTCGCGGATGTGGCCCAGGAAGGCGTTGCCCAGTCCCTCGCCCCGGTTCGAGCCCGACACCAGGCCACCGATGTCGGCGAACTGCACCGATGCGTGAACGGTACGACGACTGTCGCTCATCTCGGCCAGCTGCGACAGGCGCGCGTCGGGTACCCGGGCCACCCCCACGTTGGCCGACTTGGTGGAAAAGGCGTGCCGGGCCGCCACCGCATCGCCCCCGGCCAGAGCATTGTGCAACGAGGTCTTGCCCGAATTGGGCAACCCAACAAATCCAAACCGTTCCATACCGACCTACCAGCCCCTCCGCACCCGACCAGCGCCCGTCACGCCACTGTCGCAGCGGCGCCCTTGCAAGGCCGCTGCGGCTGCCAAGACCACCAACCGAGAAGGTCGAGTCCCGATGGGCCGCGTCAGCTGTTGCGGCCGGCGTTGGGCTTGCGTCCGTGGTTCGCCTTGGACCGGCGGGCCTTGGCGCGGCGCTTGCTGGTGCGCTTGGACATGGCTCACCACGCTATCGCCGGGCCTCGACGAACCCGACCGAGTGTGCGGTGGTGGCAGACTGGTGGGGTGCTGCTGGTTTATGACGGCGAGTGCGGCTTCTGCATACGGTCGGCTCGCTGGATCGAGGCCCGCCTGCCCACCGAAGCCCGGGTGGCGCCTTGGCAGTCACTAAAACTGGACGAACTGGGCCTGTCGGAACTCGACGCCCGCTCCGCAGTGTGGTGGATCGACGATCGCGGCAAGGGCATGCGGTGGTCCCGTGGCGCTCAGGCGATCGGACGATCTCTGATGGCGGCAGGTGGAGCGTGGGCCGCGGCCGGAGCGCTGATCGTCCATCCGCCCCTCGGCTGGCTGGCCCGTCCCGTCTACGCCCTCGTCGCCGCCAACCGCCACCGCATCCGCATCCCGGCGCGCAAGCCCTGACGCTCACAGCATCTCGCAAGCGCCGCCCGGACCTCCATCGGCAGCAATCGCCGCCATCGCACTCGCAAGTTCTCAGGGTCCGTTACCATTCGGGGCCGCAACGCTCACATACCCATGGAGGGAATACCTATGCGCAAACGTGGAACGCTCATTCTCGCGGTTCTGCTGTCCTTCGCCCTGCTTGCAGCCGCCTGCGGGGACGATGACGATGCGGAGACCGCCAGCGATCCCGAACCGGCCACATCCGAGACGCAGCCGGCGGCCGAACCCGAAGAGGAAATGGCCGAGCCTGAAGAAGAGATGGCCGAACCCGAAGAAGAGATGGCCGAACCCGACGAGGAAATGGCCGAACCCGAAGAAGAGATGGCCGAGCCTGAGATGACCGACATCTCCGTCGGGCTGGTGTTCGACATCGGTGGACGCGGCGACCAGTCGTTCAACGACTCGGCCGCAGCCGGCATCGAGCGGGCCGCCTCGGAGTTGGGTATCACCTTCACCGAAGCATCCCCCGAGCCCGACGGCTCCAACCGCGGCGAGCTGCTGCAACTGGCTGCCGACGCCCACGACGTGGTCATCGGCGTCGGATTCCTGTTCGAGGGCGACGCCGCCGCGGTGGGCGCCGAGAACCCCGACACCAAGTTCGGCGTGGTCGACTCGGCCATGATCAACTGGGGCGCCGATCCCCCGGCCCCCTACGGCGACAACATCGCCGGACTGGTGTTCACCGAGCATGAGGGCTCGTTCCTGGTGGGCGCAGCCGCAGCCATGAAGAGCCAGACCGGCACCATCGGCTTCATCGGCGGCGTGGCCAACGTCGGCGGCCTCATCGAGCGCTTCGAGGCCGGGTTCAACGCCGGCGCTCAAGCCGTGAACCCCGACATCGAGATCATCTCCAACTACATAACCCAAGCCCCCGACTTCGACGGCTTCAACGCCCCGGACCGGGCCAAGGAGATCGCGCTGGCCATGTACGAAGAGGGCGCCGACATCGTGTACCACGCAGCCGGCGGCTCCGGCGCGGGCCTGTTCCAGGCTGCGCTGGAGCAGAGCGAGGCCACCGGGTCCAAGGTGTGGGCCATCGGCGTCGACTCCGACCAGTACCACACCGCCGACGCGAGTGTGCGCGACTACATCCTCACCTCGATGCTCAAGCGGGTGGACGTGTCGATCTTCGAGATGATCCGATCGGTCGTCGACGGCACTATGCAGCCGGGCCCGACCGCCTACGACCTGTCCGTGGACGGAGTCGGCTACAGCACCTCGGGCGGCTTCGTGGACGACATCGCCGGCGAGCTCGATGCCCTCAAGGCCCAGATCGTGGCCGGCGACATAGTGGTGCCTGACGCGCCCTGATCACTGAGCCCCGGCAGGCCCGCTGCGTCGGGCGCTCCGGAGCACAAATCCAACGATGACACCGGGCCGGGCTATTGTCCGGCCCGGTAGTCGTTTATGAGGGAGGCTGCGTGGCGCTGGCCATCGAGTTGACAGGGATCACCAAGCGGTTCCCCGGCGTCGTGGCCAACGACGACATCAACCTGGCCGTGGCCGAGGGCGAGATCCACGCCATCTGCGGCGAGAACGGGGCCGGCAAGTCGACCCTGATGAAGATCCTCTACGGCATGCAGCCCCCCGACGAGGGCACCATCAAGATCCGGGGCGAGGCAGTGGAGCTGAACTCGCCGTCCCAGGCCATCGACCTGGGCATCGGGATGGTGCACCAGCATTTCATGCTGGCCGACCAGTTGACCGTACTCGAGAACGTGATCCTCGGGGCCGAGCCGATGCGCCGATTCGGCCGCATCGACTTCGCCGCGGGCCGCGAGCACCTCGATGAGGTCGGCCGGGCCTACGGACTCGACATCAACGCCGACGACCTGGTGGAGACCCTGGAGGTGGGCGAGCGCCAGCGGGTGGAGATCATCAAGGTGCTGTACCGGGGGGCCAAGATCCTCATCCTCGACGAGCCGACGGCCGTGCTGGTGCCCCAAGAGGTGGACGAACTGTTCCGCAACGTCCGCGAACTCAAGGCCGACGGCGCCACCATCCTGTTCATCGACCACAAGCTTGACGAGGTCCTGGAGATCGCCGACACCATTACGGTGCTGCGTCAGGGCCGCACCGTGGGCACGGTGAAGCCCGAAGCGGTGACCGCGCAGGATCTGGCCGAGATGATGATCGGCTCGGAACTCCCCGTCCCCGACGCGGGCGCCTCCACCGTCACCGACGAGGTCGCCCTGGAGGTATCAGAACTGCGGGTTGCGGGCGAGGGTGGGCGGTCAGCGGTGGACGGCGTGAGCCTGCGCGTCCACCGGGGAGAGATCGTGGGCGTCGCCGGAGTGGAGGGCAACGGGCAGAGCGAACTGGTCAACGCCATCATGGGTATCGAAGACCCCGACGACGGCACCGTGAGGCTGCTGGGACGCGATATCACCCACGACTCGGTGCGGCGACGGCGCGAGATGGGCCTTAGCTACGTGCCCCAGGACCGCCACCGGGACGGCCTGCTGCTGGAGTTCAGCCTGTGGGAGAACGCGGCACTGGGCCACCAGACCACCGAACCGTACTCCCAGGGCATGTGGCTCAGCCGCTCGGGCATGCGTGACCGCACCAGCCAGATACGCACCGAGTACGACGTTCGCACTCCCAACATCGACGTGTCGGCCCACGCCCTGTCGGGAGGCAACCAGCAGAAGCTGATCGTGGGCCGCGAGATGCTGGCTGGCCCGGCCATGCTCATCGCCAACCACCCCACTCGGGGAATCGACGTGGGCGCGCAGGCCGCCGTGTGGGACGACATCCGCGAGGCCCGGGCCCAGGGCCTGGCCACGCTGCTGGTGTCGGCCGACCTCGAGGAGCTGATCGGGCTGTCCGACACCATCGTGGTGATGCTGCGCGGCCGGCTGGTGGCCCGACTCGACCCCAGCGAGATCACCCCCCGCGACCTCGGCGCCTACATGACCGGCGCCGCGCTCGAGGCTGGCGCCCGATGATCGGCACAACGTCTCAGGCCAGCCTCCGATGA
>JAJDZO010000136.1 GCA_022824605.1 Acidimicrobiia bacterium | reverse complement strand
GGGGCGCCCTCTGTTGTCTCATCGCTCGGCCTCTTATGCTCTTGTTCGTGTTGAGCGGTCGCCGTCGGGGGGTCGTCCCCGATGTGGCCGTGCTCGTGGTGGTCGTGGCGGTAGTCGCGTTCGTGGTCGCCAATCTGCGGCCCTGGCTGTGGTTCACCGACACCACGCCCACCGGAGGCGACCTCGGAGCCCATGTGTGGGCGCCCGCCTACCTGCGCGACGTCCTGCTCGGCGAGCTGCGGCTGACGGGGTGGACCCACGACTGGTACGCCGGCTTTCCCGCCTTCACCTTCTACATGGTGGTTCCGTCGCTGTTCGTGGTGATGGTCAACGTGGGCCTCGATCTCCAGACCGCGGTCTTCGCGTATGCGGCGGTGGCCCTCTCGGCCGGCGTGATCGTGCTGGCCGTCATGCGTCGGACCGACCGCCCTGCCGAGCAGTGCTGGGCGGCCGCGCTGGCGGCGGCCGGGGTCTTTGGTGCGGCCAAGCTGCTCATCGACGACCCGGTGACCGACCGTGCTCTGGCCGGCGTGCTGCTGCCCGCCGCAGCCGCGGCCTGCACCTGGTACGGGCTACGGGCGCGACCCCGCTGGCGGGCCGCAGCGACCACCGCCGCGCCTGTTCTGGCGCTGCTGGTGGTTCCTATGCCCTACGGGGTGGCGATGAAGCTGGTGACCATCGCCGGGGTGGTGGCCTTGCCGGTGGCGGTGTGGGCGATGGCGCGTCTTGGGGGAGTCGCTGCGGAGGGGCAGGCATTGGCTGCCGCGGCCACGCTGCTGTTCCTGTTCGACCGTTCGTTCAACATCTACGGCGGCAACCTCATGTCGACCATGGCGGGCGAGTTCGCCTACTCGCTGGGCCTGGCCGGCGCGGTGGTGTTCATCGGGGTGGCGGCACGAGGCATGCCGTCGGGGCGCCATCGGGTGCTGGCCGGTGCTCTGCTGGCCCTCACCGGGCTGATGCACCTGTTCTCGGCCTTCTTCGCGTTGGCCGCGTTGGCTGCGCTGATGGTTGTGCTGCCGTGGCGGGCCCATCAGTGGCGCAGCCGGCTCACCTGGACGCTTTCGACCGGAGCGCTCGCGGCGGCGCTCAGCGCCTGGTGGGTGCTGCCGTTCTGGTGGAATCGGGGCCTGCTCAACGACATGGGCTGGGGCAAGGAGCGCCGGTACGTCTCTGCGCTGTGGTCGCGAAGCGAGTTCGACTACAGCTTCCTCACCAACGATCCGCCGCTGCAGGTGTTCATTGTGGTGGCCGCAGCCGCAGTCGTGCTGCTGGTGATCCGGCGGTCGCCGCTCGGCATGGCGCTGGCGTTGACGGCGGCCATGGTTGCGGCCGGTTTCGTGATCCTGCCCGAGGGGCGTCTGTGGAACGTACGGATCCTGCCCTTCTACTACCTGACCGTGTATTTGACCGCCGCGCTCGGTGTCGGTGAAGCGATCCGCACGGGCCGCGAGGCCATCGTCCGACGCCAGGCGGCACGGCTTGCACAACATGCACACGACGACGATGCGCAGGGCGCAGACGATGTGCAGCCTGACGACGATCCGCAGGGTGCAGAGGATGCACAGCCCGACAACGATGCGCAGGGCGCAGAGGATGCGCAGCCCGACAACGATGCACAGCGCGCCGCAGCCGAGGAGGCGAGCCACCGACGACGCCTCGTGGGCCCGGTTGGGGCCGGCGGTGCGGTGGCGCTGATCGTGGTGGCGGTGATGGTGATGGTGGGGCTGCCGCTGCGGTCGCTTCCGGGCGGTCAACTCGGCGATGACGGTGCGTACCGGTGGGGTCCGTTCACTTCGAGCGACTCCAACCTCGGCTCGTACTGGGTCGAGTACAACTTCGAGGGCTACGAAGGCCGGGTCGCCACCGCGGACGGCGGGGGCAGCTCCGAGTACTGGAATCTCATCGACACAATGGAACTGATCGGCGAGAGCTACGGCTGCGGTCCCGCTCTCTGGGAATACGAGGCGGGCCGGCTCGGGTCGTACGGAACGCCGATGGCGCCCATGTTGCTGCCGTACTGGACGGATCGGTGCATCGCCTCCATGGAGGGCCTCTATTTCGAGGCCTCGGCCACCGTCCCGTATCATTTCCTGATGCAGTCGGAGCTGTCGTCGGCCCCGTCGCGGGCCCAGCGCGACCTGCCCTACTCGGGACTCGATGTCGCGGCTGGTGCCGAGCACATGGCGCTGATGGGGGTGCGCTACTACATGGCGTTCTCCGACGACGCCGTGCGCGGCGCCCGGGCGGCGCCCGGGCTCACCGAGATCGCTTCGACGACGCTGGGCCCGTGGGTGGTGTTCGAGGTGTCGGGCAGCGAGCCGGTGACCGGACTGTCGATGCTGCCGGTGGTGGTGGAGAACCTCGGCGCCTCCAGCGACGACTGGCTCGAGGCGTCGGTGGGCGCATTCAACGTGACCCGAGGCGAACGACCGGTGCTTGCGGCCGAGGGACCTGCCGACTGGCCTCGCATGACACTGCCCGATGTCCGCGGCGCCGACGGCGGCGGGGCATCCGGTGATGACCTGGAACGCCGGGAGGTTATGCGTCGACTGTCCGATGCCTTGCCTGAGTCGGCTCCGGTTGACAGAATCGCACCGGCCCGGGTAAGCGGTCTGGTGCGTGACGACCACGAGATCTCGTTCACGGTGGACCGGGTGGGATCACCGGTGCTGGTGAAGACGTCGTACTTTCCGAACTGGTCGGTCGACGGCGCCGACGGGCCATATCGGGTGAGCCCCAATTTCATGATTGTGGTGCCCACCGACACCGAGGTCCGCCTCACCTACGGCCGAAGCCCGGTCGAGTGGATCTCGATGGCGATCACGGTGATCGGGCTGGCAGCCGTCGTGTGGCTCGGCTTGCTCGCGGCGCGAAGCTCCGACTCTGGAACCGTGCATGCCGAGATGTCGAGGGAGGCGACGGTTCGGTGAGGTTGTCGGTGATCGTGCCCGCGTACCGTGAGGCGGACCGCATCGGCCACACCGTCGCCACGCTGCGGGACGCGCTCGCCTCCGTCGACGCCTCCGGCGGGGTCGAGATCGTGGTGGTAGACGACGGATCCGGTGACGGCACCGCCGCCGCGGCTCGGGCTGCGGGGGCCGACCTCGTGGTGGAGCTCGGCACCAACCGAGGCAAGGGAGAGGCGGTCAGGGCCGGGATGCGGGCCACTTCGGGCGAGGTGGTGGCCTTCACCGATGCCGATCTCGCCTATGCGCCGGCTCAGCTCATCGACCTGCTCGAGGAAGTCGAGGCTGGATCCGATGTGGTCGTGGGCGACCGCCACCATCCCGACTCGGTGGCGGTGACCGCCCCGACGGGGCTGAGAAGAGCCGGAAGCGTGGCCGTCGGCGTGCTGCGCGCCGTGCTGATGCTCGGACGGGGCCGTGACACCCAGTGCGGCTTGAAGGCGTTCTCGCGTCCGGCGGTGGCCGCGCTGCTGGAGGCGTCGGTGATGGACCGATTCTCCTTCGACATCGAGGTGCTCTTCTTGGCCGACCGGCTCGGCATGGAGGTGCGCCAGGTGCCGGTGAGGGTGTTCAACAGCGACGAGTCGTCGGTGCGGGTCGTGAGCGACGGCTGGGAGCTGGTGCTCGACATGTGCCGCATCCGGGTCCGAGCACTGCTGGGCCGCTACCCGGCCGACAAGAGCCGCCGAAGGGGCGTTCCGGGTGGCCGTGGCTGATCTCGACGCCATCTTCAAGGCCTACGACATCCGCGGGATCGTGGGATCCGAGATCGATGCGGAGGCGTGCTTCGCCATCGGTGCGGCCTTCGGCGCGCACGGGCGCGACCAGGGCGCCACCCGCATCGTGGTCGGCCGTGACATGCGTCCCGACGGCGAGGACCTCCAAGCAGCCTTCTGCGGGGGCGCCACCGCCACCGGCGTCGATGTGGTGGACATCGGCCTGTGCGCCACCGAGATGGTGTATTTCGCGTCCGGCCTGTTCGACGTGCCCGGAGCGATGTTCACCGCTTCGCACAATCCGGTCGGTTACAACGGCATCAAGCTCTGCGGCCCGGCCGCGTCGCCGATCGGAACCGGCACAGGACTCGAGCACATCAAGGCGCGCGCCCTTGCGGGGCCGCGCCGAGCCGACGTTGCGGGCACGGTGGCCCGTCGGGATCTGCTGGATCGCTATGTCGAGCATGTGCTGTCGTTCGTGGACGTGGATGCGCTGCAGCCTTTGCGGCTGGCGGTCGACACGGCCAACGGCATGGGCGGGCTCGTAGCGGCCGCGGTGTTCGAGTCGCTGCCGTTGCGTGTCGACTACCTCCATTCCGAGCTCGACGGCACATTCCCCAACCATCCCGCCGATCCCCTCAAACCCGAGAACCTGCGAGACGTTCAGGCAAGGGTCACCGCCGTGCAGGCCGACGCCGGCCTGGCCTTCGACGGCGACGCCGACCGGGTGTTCGCCGTGGACGAGACGGCTCGGCCTCTGTCGGGCTCGCTCACCGCGTCGATCATCGCGGCGGTCATGCTCCGGCGTGAGCCCGCCGCCACCGTCGTGCGCAACGTGATCTGCTCGCGAGCGCTCGACGAGGTGGTGGCCGAGCTCGGAGGTCGAACGGTCACCACCCGAGTGGGGCACTCGTTCATGAAGCAGGCGATGGCCTCAACCTCGGCACTGTTCGGGGGCGAGCACTCCGGCCACTACTACTTCCGCGACAACTACGGCGCCGACAGCGCCATGATCGCGGTGATGGTCATGCTGGAGGCGCTCAGCCGTCACGACGGCAACCTCAGCGACCTGGCCGCGCCGTTGGACCGCTACGCGGCTTCGGGAGAGATCAACACCGAGGTGCCGGACCCGCGCGGCGCGATCGAAGCGGTGGCGGCCGCGTTCGCAGAATGCGAACAGGATCGGCTCGACGGGCTGAGCGTCGACTGCGGCGACTGGTGGTTCAACGTCAGGCCGTCGAACACCGAACCGCTGCTGCGGCTGAACCTGGAGTCCGGCGACCCAGCCAACATCGAAGCCCGAGTGGCTGAGGTACTGGCCCTGTTTGCTCCGTAACCTTTGGCACGGCCCGCACACCCTGGAGGAGATGGCTGCGTGACACTCGATGATCGGCTGCTGGAGATTCTGGCCTGTCCCAGCGACAAGGGGCCGCTGTTGTATTTCGCCGACGAGGAGAGCCTCTACAACCCACGCACGCGGATGCGTTACCGGGTGGACGACGGGATCCCGGTGATGCTGATCGAGGAGGCCGCCTCCGTCGACGACACCGAGCACCAGCGTCTGATGGCCAAAGTCGAGGCTGACGGGATCGAACCAACGTTCAAGCCCGGCGACGACAGCCGCGCCGCCGGAGACGGCGCAGGCTGAGCGGCGCTGCAAGTCATGTCCGGAGACGATCTGTTCGAGGCGTTGCGGCATCTGCCCGACCAGGTGCGCGATGCTGCGGTGGCGGCGGCGGTCGTGGAAGGCCTTCCCGCCCCCGGAGAGATATCCGAAGTGGTGATCGTGGGCGCCGGCGGGGGAGGGGTGGCCGGCGACGTGGTGGAGTCGGTGGCGCACCTTCAGGGCTCGGTGCCGGTTCTGGCCACCGGCGCCATCAGCCCGTCGTGGCTGTCGGAGTCGTCGCTGGTGGTGGCGGTCTCGCAGTCCGGCGACGATCAGCCGACGGTGGCGGCCGCCCGGGTTGCGGCCACTAGCGGCGCCCGGATGGTGGCGGTCACCTCCGGAGGAGAGCTGACCTCGCTGTGCAACCGCTGGGGTGTGCCGATAGCGCGGGTCGACCCTTTCGCCGGTCCGGCCGCCGGTCTCGGCGTGGTGATGGTGCCGGTGCTGGTGCTGCTCGAGCGGGTCGGGGTGCTGGGGGGCATGAACAGCCTCATCTCCGACAGTGCGGCCCAGATCGAAGCCCGCCACCGGAGTTTCGATGCCGATCCTGCGCCGGTGGAGGCTTTGGCCGAGGCGGTGCGTGACCACATGGTGGTTGTGTGCGGCGCCGGGGGTGTGGGAAAGCACGCGGCCCGCCGCTGGGTGAATCGACTGGACAGGGTCGCACGGGTTCCGTCGGTGCGGCGCAACCTCCCCGCGGACGAGGCCGAGGCCGGATCGTGGAACACGCTCGCTCGTTACGTCCCGGCGGGTGTGGCCACCATCGTGTTGCGCCACGACTTCGAGCCGCCTGGACTGACCGCCCGCATTGATCTGCTCAGCGCGGCGGACTCCACCGTTCATGAGGTTGAGGCGGTCGGCGAGGGCGCGCTGGCTCAAATGTTGGATCTGGTGCTGATCGGCGACGCGGTCGCCGAGGCAGCCGCCCGTCACGGCGTCGGGCGGTAGCGCGGTGCGAGTCGCCGACCTGTCCCTGGCCTCGCTGGGCCGCGCCGAGATCCGTCTGGCTGAGCACGAGATGCCCGGCTTGATGGCGCTGCGGGGCCGCTACACCGACGAACAGCCCCTCGCCGGTGCCCGGATCGCAGGATCGTTGCACATGACGGTGCAGACCGCGGTGCTGATCGAGACGCTGATCGCGTTGGGGGCCGAGGTCCGTTGGGCGAGTTGCAACATCTTCTCGACTCAGGACCATGCCGCCGCAGCGGTGGCCGTCGGCCCCGGAGGCACTGTCGATGAGCCTCGGGGGGTGCCGGTGTTCGCCTGGAAGGGCGAGACCCTCGACGAGTACTGGTGGGCTACCGAGCAGATCTTCAGATGGCCCGACGGCGCCGGCCCCAACCTGATCCTCGACGACGGCGGCGACGCCACCCTGCTGGTGCA
>JAJDZO010000143.1 GCA_022824605.1 Acidimicrobiia bacterium | reverse complement strand
ATCTGGTAGTACTCGTTCTCCCAGTAGTCGCCCTCGGCGATGTAGTTGGTGGACAGCAGCACCACCACATAGCCGGCCAGCAGGAACACGGCCTTCATCACCAGCGCGTAGTCGTCCACCACGTAGGCGCCCCAGAAGGTGGAGCGGTCGGCGCCGTCCCATGCCAGGGTCAGCACCGGCACCATCGAGGCCAGCAGCCCGAACGACGCCAGCGCCGACACCACCGCCCGGCCCCGCTCCAACCACACGATGTCCACCAGCGTCAGCAGCGCCCCGAACCCCAGCAGGGTCAGCTCGGGCGCGACGGCGTGCCAGTCGATGGCAGGCCGTTCAAAGGCGAACGTCAGCACCGTCGAGGCCGAGCCGAGCATCGCGGCGTCAGCCTCCGGTGGCCAGCAGGCCGACCACCGCCGGGTCGGTCACATCGAATATCAGCCCGGGCAGCAACCCGAACAGCAGGATCCCCACCAGCAGCGGCGCCCAGGCGATCCATTCGGTGCGGGTCACGTCGACGATCTCGTCGCTGTCGGCGAACTCCTCGGACGGCGCGCCCATGGCGGTGCGCTGCAGCAGCCACAGCAGGTAGCCCGCGGCCAGCACGGTTCCCACCGCGGCGATCACCATGTAGGTGCGGAACGTCGCCACCGGCAGGCCCTCGGCGGGCGAGTAGGCCGACAGGATGGCGGGGAACTCGCCCCAGAAGCCGGCCAGGCCGGGCAGGCCCAGCGACGCCATCGAGCAGAACCCCAGGATCCAGCCCATGCGGGGCGCCTGGACCAGCAGCCCGCCGAGGCGGCGGATCTCGAGGGTGTGGTAGCGCTCCTTCACCGAGCCGGCCAGGAAGAACAGCATCCCGGTGATGATCCCGTGGGCGACCATGCCGAAGATGGCGGCGTTGATCCCGAAGTCGGTGAGGGTGGCGATGCCCAGCATCACGAAGCCCATGTGGGCCACCGACGAGAACGCGATCAGGCGCTTCATGTCGGTCTGGGCGAGGCATCCCAGCGCGCCGTAGATGATGCCGATCACCGCCAGCAGACCGATCCACGGCGCCCACGTCTCGGCGCCGTCGGGCAGCATCGGCACCGCGATGCGCACGAAGCCGTAGGTGCCGAGCTTCAACAGCACCGCGGCCAGGATCACCGACCCCACCGTGGGGGCCTCGGTGTGGGCGTCGGGCAGCCAGGTGTGGAACGGGAACATCGGCACCTTCACTCCGAAGCCGATGAACATGCCCGCGAAGATCCAGATCTGGGTCGAACCGATGATGCCCGCGCCGGCCACTTCGGTCAGGACCCGCATGTCGAAGGTGCGCAGCGACTCGCCGGTGGCCGGATCGGTGGACAGGAAGAACAGCGCCAGGAACGACAGCAGCATCAGCGCTGAGCCGAACAGCGTGAACAGGAAGAACTTGAGCGACGCGTAGCGCCGGTTCTCGCCGCCCCACACCGCGATCATGAAGAACATGGGCAGCAGCACGACCTCGAAGAACACGAAGAACAGGATCAGGTCCTGAGCCACGAACGTGCCGAGCATGCCCGTCTCGAGGATGAGCATCAGGATGAAGAACGCCTTGGGGTTGCCCGGCTCGGGAATGTGGTCCCACGAGTAGATCACGCACAACGGCACCACCACCAGCGTGAGAGCCATCAGCGGCAGGGAGATGCCGTCGAGGCCGAGGATGTAGCGGCTGTTGATCACCTCGATCCAGCGGGCGTCGACCACGTACTGCAGGGCGCCCGCATTGCCGTATTCGAAGTCGATCAGCAGCAGGCCCCCGATCACCATCGTCACCAGCGACGACAGCAGCGCCAACTGTTTGAGGGCCCGCTCCTCGGCGGCGGGGACCGCCATCATCACCAGCGCCCCGGCCAGCGGCACGAAGGTGACCAGGGTCAGGCCCCAATCGTTGAGAAAGTCGGTCATAACTAGGTCCTAGAAGCTCCTGGGTACTGGGGGACTGCGTACTGCGGGAATACGTACTGGGGGATTGTGCTACGCGGGGTCATAGCGAGACGATGAGCATGAACACGCCGGCGAGGATGGCGGCGGCCGCGAAGAGGATGGCCGCGTACTGCTGCACCTTGCCGGTCTGCATGCCTCTGAGGCTCTCGCCCGCGCCGTCGGAGGCCCGGCCCGAGCCGTCCACGATGACGCGGTCGATGACGGTCTGGTCGATGTGGTCGTACACGGCGCGGCCCGCGTCCACCGAGCGCCGACCGGCCTCGTTCACGACGCCGTCGATCACCCGCTGGTTGGACCAATAGGCGGCCTTGGCCAGCGGACCCTTGACGGCCTTGACGATCACGCCGGTGTAGAGGTGATCGAAGTAGTACTTGTTGGCCAGCGCGGTGTGGACCGCCCGGGGCAGCCCGCCCCGCGACACCGGTCCGTCGTCGATCTCGGTGAGCTGGGTGCCCGCGGCCTGCGAGCGCTGCTTCACTCCCTTGAAGTAGTAGCGCCAACCGAGCACCGCGCCGGTCAGCGCCACCAGGGTGGAGACGATGGCCAGCGACCAGCTCGGCTTGGCGTGGGCGATGGACGGGAAGTAGGCCGCCACCGGCTCGACGTAGTGGCCGAAGCGCTCCTGCCACCCCTTCGGCCACAACTGGAAGCCCTTGGGCATGTTGAACAGCCCGGCCACCAGAGCGAACAAAGCCAGAACGTACAGCGGCACCAGGATGCGGGGCCCCGACTCATGCGGGTGGCCGTGGCCCCGGTAGGTGCCGAAGAACGTGAGGTACACCACTCGGGTCATGTATGCCGCGGTCACCGCCGCGCCGGCCATGCCCATCACCAGCATCAGGATGTATGAGCCGTTGCCGTGGGTGCCGCCGAGCAGGCCCCAGCCGCCGGTGCCGACCAGGATCTCGTCCTTGGACCAGAAGCCGGCCAGCGGCGGCAGCCCCATCAGCGCCACCGTCGCCACCACGAACGTGCGGTAGGTGTGGGGCATCACCTTGCGCAGCCCGCCCATGTCGGCCTTCATGTCGAAGCTGTGCACGGCGTGGCTCACCGAGCCCGACCCCAGGAACAGGCACGCCTTGAAGAACGCGTGGGTGAACAGGTGGAACATCGCCGCGGTCCAGGCGCCGACACCCAATGCCATCACCATGTAGCCGAGCTGGCTGACGGTGGAGTAGGCCAGCACCTTCTTGATGTCGTTCTGGGTGAAGGCCAGCAACCCGCCGAAAAGCAGCGTGACCGCCCCGACCACCGCCAGCACGTTGATGCTCGAACCGGCGATCGACATCCCCTCCCAGAACACCGGGTAGAGGCGGGCCACCATGAAGATCCCGGCCACCACCATGGTGGCCGCGTGGATGAGCGCCGAAACCGGCGTGGGCCCGGCCATGGCGTCGGGCAGCCAGGTGTGCAGGACGAACTGCCCCGACTTGGACATCACCGCGGCCAGCAGGCACAGCGACGCCACCACCAGCGCGGTGTGGCTGACCTCGCCGGCGTTGATGCGCTCAGACACCGTCAGGGTGTCGAAAGTGCCGCCCGCGGCGAAGAACAGCACCGACACGCCCACCAGCAGGCCCACATCGCCGACCCGGTTGGTGAAGAACGCCTTGAGGGCCGCGTCGGAGTTGGCCTTGTCCTCCCACCAGTGCCCGATCAGCACGAACGAGCACACCCCGACCAGCTCCCAGCCGACGATCATCTGCAGCAGGTTGTCGCTGAGCACGAAGAACAGCATCGCGGCGGTGAACAGGCTCAAGAACGCGAAGAAGTGGGTGTAGCGGGCGTCGCCGGCCACGTAGTCGGTGCTGTAGATGTGCACCAGCAGCGACACCGCGGTCACCACGAACAGCATCATCACCGTCAGCCCGTCGACCAGGATGCCCGCGTCGTATTGGATGCCGCCCGAGCGCAGCCACCCCACCGTGCGATGCACGGCCTGCACGCCCTCGTGAGCGTCGTCGCGATGGCTGATCCAGGTGATCACCGCCCCGATCGACATCACGAAGGATCCGGCCACCGCCGCGATCCCCAGCGCAGAGCCCTTGCTCTTGAGGCGTTTGCCGAACAGCAGGATCCCCGCGAACGACAGGGCGGGCAGCAGGGGCACCAGCCAGGCGTAGTCGAGGAAGAACCCGGCGCTGTCGACGGAGCTGGGCCCGTATGCGACGGTCTCCTCGGCGGCGAGCGCAGCGGCGAACATGTTCACGACTCGGCCTCTAACCCTTGAGCAGATCGGCCTCGGTGAGGTCGATGCTTCGTCGGTTGCGGTAGATGAGCAGGACGATGGCCAGACCGATGCCGACCTCGGCTGCGGCCACCGCGATCACGAACAGGGCGAACACCTCACCGGCCACATGGTCGCGGAAGGCTCCGAAGGCCACCAGGTTGATGTTCACCGAGTTGAGGATGATCTCCACCGACATCAACACCATGATCCCGTTGCGACGGGCCAGCACGCCGTACACGCCGATGCAGAACAGGATCGCGGCCAGCAGAAGGAACTGATTGAGGATCACGCCGCCTGAGCCCCTCTATTCCTTGCGGGCCACGACGATGGCCCCGATCAGAGCGGCCAGCAGCAGCACCGACACGGCCTCGAAGGCCACGATGTACTGGCTGAAGATGGCGTCGGACACTGCGCCGAAGCGTTGAGGCTCGTCGATCACCACCCGGGTGTCGGAGTAGCTGTCGATGAGGGCGATGCCCATCACCACGCCCAGCAGCACCGCCACCAGACCGGCCATCAGCCGCTTCTCGCCCCCGACCGAGTCGTCGTCGCCCATCGAGGCCGTGGTGAGCATGATCCCGAACAGGAACAGCACGATGATGGCGCCGATGTAGACCAGCACCTGGGTGACGGCCACGAACTCCGAGCCGAGCAGGATGAACTGGGCCGCCGCGCCGGCCAGCACCAGCACCAGCCACAGCGCAGCGTGAACGACGTTGCGGGTGGTGACGCAGCGGATGGCGGACACGATCATCACCACCGCGATCACGCCGAAGAACACGTTCTGGGCCACGAACAGGTCGCCGCCCGAAGCGGCCGCACCCAACAAACCCACCGACGTCATGTCGGGGGAACCTCAGCGGGGCGCGCAACGTGGACGGACACGATGCTCATGTCGGGGGAACCTTGAGCTTCTTGGCCACCGATCCTGATTCGTAGTCCTCGAAATCGGGGACGGTCTCCATCCACTCCGACAGCCGCTCCTTGTCGTGGAGCAGATCGGCGATGCGGGGCTCGGAGAACTCGTACTCGGGGCTCCAGAACAGCGCCTCGAACGGGCACACGTCCACACAGATGCCGCAGAACATGCACAGCGCGTAGTCGATGTCGAAACGGTCGAGCTTGTTGACCTGCCGGGGCTTGCCGCCGGCGCGGCGCGGCGGCGCCTTCTCCTTGTGGCCCTCGATGTAGATGCACCAGTCCGGGCACTCCCGGGCGCACAGCATGCAGGCGGTGCAGTTGCCCTCGTGCAGGGCGATCACGCCCCGGGCCCGCGTCGGCGGCGCCTCCTTGACGTGGGGGTACTGCACGGTGGCTGCGCCCTTCGACGGTGCCGGCATCATCGTGCGCATCCCCCGCTTGGGGAACACCGTGCGCACGATGGTCGATCCGGTCACCACCAGCCCCTTCACCAGTCCGGGAACGAGACTCATGGCAACACCTGCGCAACGACGAGTGCATCTGGGCGCATCACAACGCCACCTTGAGGACGCCGGTGACGACGATGTTGGCGAGGGCCAGCGGCACCAGGAACTTCCAGGCGAGGCGCTGGAGCTGGTCCTCGCGGAAGCGTGGGAACGTGAAGCGCACCCAGAACACCAGGAACGTCAGAAGCACCACCTTGCCGAACAGCACCAGCGGCCCCAGCACGTTGAACAGGTTGTCGGCCGGGTCGAGGCCCGGCACGTACCACCCGCCGAGGAACAGCACCGCGGCGATGGCCGAGAACACACCCGCGGTGGCGAACTCGCCGATGAAGAACAACAGGAACCGCAGCCCCGAGTACTCCGTCATGTAACCGGTGACCAGCTCCGACTCGGCCACCGGCATGTCGAAGGGGGTCTGGGTGAGTTCGGCCTGCATGGCGATCATGAAGATCCCGAAGCCTGCGAACTGGGTGAGGATGAACGGGTTGCCGATAGCGCCCCAGCCGAAGATCTCGCCTTCGGCCTGGGCCAGCACGATCCCTTGCAGGTTCATGGTCTCGGCCTGGATCACCACCCCGACCACCGCCAGCAGCAGGGGCAGTTCGTAGGCGATGAGCTGGCCGGTGGCCCGCAGCCCGCCGAGCAGCGAGTACTTGGAGGCCGAGCCCCAACCGGCCATGAGGATGCCGATCACCGACACCGAACCGACCGCCATGGCCAGATAGACGCCGAGGTCGTTGGAGATGAACCACGCGTCGGGCCCACCGGGCAGCACCACCAGCAGCAGGAAGGTGGAGGTGAGCACCACGAAGGGCGCCGCCTTGAACACGAAACGGTCGGCCCGAGCGGGAACGATGTCCTCCTTCTGGAGGAACTTGCCGATCTCGGCCAGCAACTGAAGCGAGCCGTAGGGGCCGGCCTCCATGGGGCCGAGCCGGCTCTGCATGAAGCTCACCATCTTGAACAGGTGGGCGTACACCAGCGTGCCCGCCACCAGCAGCACCGCTACCAGGCCGGCCACCACCCTGATCGAGGTGACCTGCCAGTAGGAGAGTTCCGCGAGCAGCGAGATCATCGGTCGACTCCCGCGGCCAAGCCCAGTCCCGGTTCAGTGGCGATCATCGGTCGATGTCTCCGAGGATGAAGTAGAGGCTTCCCAGGATGGTGATGATGTCGGGAACGTAGACCCCCTTGAGCAGCCACGGCGTGATCGACACGTTGGAGAACGACGCCGAACGGATCTTCACCCGGAACGGGTACACGTCGCCCTTCGACACCACGTAGTAGCCCATCACACCGAGAGGGTTCTCGGTCTCCACGTAGGCCTCCCCCGCGGGCACCTTGATGATGACCGGGACTTTGGCCATGATCGGCCCCGACGGGATGGCGTCGAGCAGCTGGTCGACGATCTTGGTGGCCTCGCGGGTCTCCTGGAGGCGCACCCAGAACCGGGCGAAGGAGTCGCCGTCGGGGTGGGTCCACACCTTCCAGTCGACCTGGTCGTGCACGAGGCCGCAGGGGCTGTCTCGGCGCAGGTCCCAGTCCACCCCCGAGGCCCTGATGTTGGCCCCGCTCAACCCGTAGGAGAGTCCGATGTCGGCCGGGATCACACCGATGCCCCGGGTGCGGGCCTGGAAGATCTCGTTGCCCTCTACCAGTTCCTCGATCTGGTCGCAGAAGGTGCGGATCTTGCGCATGGCCTGGCGGGTCTCGGCCACCCAACCGGCCGGCAGGTCGTCCTTCAGCCCGCCGATGCGGTCGAAGTTGGGATGGAAGCGCCCGCCGGTGGCCGCCTCGATCTGGTTGAGCACGTGCTCGCGGTCGCGGAAGGCGAAGAACACCGGCGTGATGGCGCCCACCTGCACCGCCATGTCGCCCAGGAACAGCGTGATGTTGGCGATGCGGCTCAACTCGAAGAGGATGGTGCGGATCCATTGGGCCCGGGGCGGTGCCTCCACCTCCATGAGCCGCTCAGCGGCCAGGATGAACGGCACCTCGTTGGCGAAGCTGCCCAGCCAGTCGATGCGGTTGATGAGCGTGGTCACCTGCGGATAGGTGCGGACCTCGGCCAGCTTCTCGTAGCCGCGGTGCATGTAGCCCATCACCGGCTCGGCCGACACCACCTGCTCGCCGTCGAGCTTGGCCACGATGCGCAGCGTGCCGTGGGTGGCCGGATGCTGGGGACCGATGTTGAGGGTCATGCCCTCGGTCTCGATCTCCAGATTGACCCGGGCGTCGGCCGCCTGCGCGGCGATGTAGCTGAGCTGCTGACGCTCGGTGACGGTCACGATGCGCCGCCCTTGCCGTCGCCGCCCTCGCCTGGTTCGGGCATCAGCTCCACGTCGACGAGGCCGGGCCAGGGCTTCACCCGGCGGGCCAGCAACGGGTAGTCCTTGCGCAGCGGATGACCCTCGAACTCGCCGGGGAGATAGAGGTGGCGCAGGCCGGGGTGGCCGTCGAAGTCGATGCCGAACATCTCCCAGGCCTCGCGCTCGTGCCAGTCGGCGCCGGGATAGGTGGGCACCCAGCTGGGCGCCCGCAGATCGTCTTCGGGCAGGTCGGCCTTGGCAATGACGGAACGCCCCGTGGACACGTCGTTGACCCGGGCCAGAAGCTGGAAGCGGGTGTCGCCGCCGGCTGCTCCGGTCTCGGTGGCGGCGGGCTCGCCCGGCTCGACCGCGTTGAGAACGTTGTCCACCGCGCTGTCCATCTCGCGCCCGAACGGCGACGGCATCCAATCGATGGCCGACAAGAAGTTGAAGAACCCGAAGCCCTCGCGGTGGCTCAGGCAGTTGGCGAGATCAGCCCAGGCGTCTCGCTGCACCCGCACCCACACGAGCCCGCCGTCGGCGTCGGACTCGACGAGGGCGTCACCGAGCGTGATGCGCAGGCGGGCCACCAGCGCCTCAACGGCCTCGTCGGCTGAAGCGTCGACGGCGTCGGCCTCCGGTGCTTCGGTGTCAGTCGACGACAATCGGCTCACCCCTCCAACGCTCGCCCATGTCCTCGTTCTGGATGCGCTCCTGGAGCATCACGATGCCCTCGAGCAGCGCCTCGGGCCGGGGCGGGCAGCCGGGAACGTACACATCGACGGGCACGATCTGGTCGACGCCCTTGGTGACCGAGTAGCTGTCCCAGTAGGGGCCTCCGCAGTTGGCGCAGGA
>JAJDZO010000151.1 GCA_022824605.1 Acidimicrobiia bacterium | reverse complement strand
GGCGGTGCCCCGGCGATGACGTTCTGGGCAAACTCGGTGGTGGAGTGGCGGCCCGACGCGTCGCGATGCCGCCTGCTCGGCCGCACTGTGGTGCTTGCCGATGGCATCGACGGCGTGGATGCGATGGCCGCAGGCTGGTGGACCAGCTTCTGGCAGGTGCCCGTATTGCTCCACGACGGCAGCAGAAATCTGCCCCTGGCAACTGCCGCCGAGCTCAGCCTGCTCGGTGTCGACAACATCATCGTGCTGGGCGGCGAGCGGCGGATCCCGCAACGCGTCGTGGAACAGGCCGAGCGATTTGCCAAGGCGACGGCGATTCGCATCAGCGGTGAGGACCGGTACGCCACCAGCGTGGAGATGGCCCAGCAGTTCGGCGGGTGGTGGCCCGCCGCGGTGAGCGAAGATTCTGGCGCGGAGCTCGTGTGCATCGCCGCCTCGGCCGGGAACGGGCGACACGGTCGAAGTCGACCCGATGCACTCGTGGCTGGTGCGTGGTGCGGTGCGGCCTCGGCAGCGCGCCCTGAGACCCCGACGCGAATGTTGGCGCCAGTGACGATCAGCGAGCCTGCACGTGCGGGTGTTTCGGCCCTCAGATCCAAGACCCTGGCGAGTTCCCGGGCAGTGCCGGCAGGCGTGGGGCAGGCGGCGCCGTTGCTACTAGCGGAAGCGGGGGCGGACCAGTTGCCTCCGGTAGTGCAGGAGTTACTGTCTGAGATGTTCGCTGCACCTGCGTCGTGCACAGCGCTGGTCGGTGGCGGTGCTGGCGGTGACCGCGGCGATGCGGCCGCGTATGCGGCCGCGCTGGTGCGGGGTTCGTGTCCCCAGCCTGGCTTTGGCGTGGTGTTCGGCGGTGAGGCCGCGGTCAGTACGGCGTCGATAGGTGAGGTGTCTTCGTTGCTGAGTGGCGGACTGACACCGTCCGCGCCACCGGCGGTAGTGCTCGTGGGTGCCGAAACCCCTGACCCGTCAGCACGGTTCGGCGTCTCGACTGTTCCGGGCGTGCAGATCGGCGTTGGCGCGTTCGCTACCGAGATGTCGATGGCGCCGGTATTCCACGAAGCGAGCGGTGGTGCATCCACGAGCGGTCGTGGGCGGCAGGTGTGCCTGCCCCGAGGCACGTATGCGCATGCGCGGTGGTTGGTGACCGAGACCTCAGCCGCTTCGACATCCGCGGCCATCGTGGAGGTGCCCGAGACGTCTTGGTACGCCCAAGATGCGTCGGGGTCGATGCGGGTGCCCGGCATTGGCACGCCTGCTTGCATTGATGCGCCTGCCGATCTGAGCGTGCCTGTGCTGGTTCGTGCGGTAGGCCCCAACGGCCGCACGTCGCATTCACTGTTGCTAGCTGCTGATGCGAGCCGCAGGTTCGTCCTTGACGGCACCGTGCTGGCCCGACTGCCCGAAGTCAGCGGGCTCGCCAGCAATGTGGTGCCCTCCCGGGCAGGCACCACCAAATGGCTGTTCGAGACGGAGGTGGCAGGCATCGACGCGATTCTGGATGGCACACGCAGCGCGGTGGAATCAACCCGGCTGTCTCTTGAGCTGCGACATCGGGCGGCCATCATGGATGATGGCGGCCTGTTCCCGAGGCCCGCCACCTTCAAGGCAAGCTGGACGATCCGGACCGCAGTGGGCACCGTGACCGGAGCGGCTGAGGGTGAAGCGGTGCTTGAAGCAGGCCAATGGCATCTGCGGGGCGCGACGCTGCTCGCCGGCGGCAGCTGGTCGTCGGCTGCGTTGGGTCCGCCACCTCAGGCGCCCGGGTACGCAGCGTCAGGCGAACAGTCCGCCACCGAGTCCGGTGAGTCCGTGCAGGCCCTGCGAGCTGGCACCGCCGGCGGTTACGGCGCAGGAGGGTTTTCTGCCACGATCACGGTCAACGGTTCGAGCAACCACGACGACGCCATCGCCTGGCAGCCCGAAGCGTTCATCAACATCCGCTAGCCAATTGGCCGACAAAGGCCCGCCCAGGCTTCCTGGCGGCCAGCAGTCGCGTGCGGCAAATGAATTTGAATGCCATATGTTGTTGTCATTCTTGCTGCAGGATGAGTCGCGCCGGAGGCGGGAGAGGTGATGGCAACTATCGTTGAACGCATGGGGGGGGGCTTTGACGCGACCGCGTCGCAGCCGGTCGTGCCCGTTGTGCTCAACGATGCGGCGTTGGAACGGCTCGTTTCCGTGGCTGCGCTTCGGTTCGCCGCCGCCTAACTCGCCTCCTGACGATCACACCTGACAAGGGAGCGTCGGACAGTCCCGGTGCCGGGCGAAAATCGTTTGGCTGGGGTGTCGTGCCGGTTCTAGGTTGCCTCGCGAGCGCGCCGGCCAGGTGCGTGTGAGGGCTGGGAGGCGCGGTGGCTACGATCGCTGATGTGACCGAGGATCGTCCGTCGGCTGGTGCTGGTGCGCCGGATGCGATCGCCCCCCAGCGGTCCGTGTTGTCCGCGGAGCGGGTTGCTGGGCGGCGGTCGTTGTTGGTGCCGGTGCTGAGCACGGCGTGCGCGGCGCTGATCACTGGTGTGCTCGCGCTGGCCGTGGTGGGCTTCAACACCCTGCGCGACGACATCAGATCGCTCGACGCCAAGATCGACACGCAGATCGGGATGCTGCGCGACGACATCAGATCGCTCGACGCCAAGACCGACTCGCAGATCGGGAGTGTGCGGGGCGAGATCGGGAGTTTGCGGAGCGAGATCGGGGAGGTCAACGCGATCTTGCTCGATCACACCGAGCGTCTGGCGCGCATCGAGACGACCATGGGCGTCGTGTCGCCGCCCGCGCAGCAGCCGAATTGATCATCTGGAGGGGCGTCTTGATGACCAGGACCGCGAGCTTCGCCAGATCAAGAGCACTCTCGGAAGTGTCAAGATCGAGACT
>JAJDZO010000082.1 GCA_022824605.1 Acidimicrobiia bacterium | reverse complement strand
GGGCCTCCGACACCGCCGACGCGGTCGCCGGCATCGAGTTCGACATCGCCTGGCACACGCTGCTGGTCGAGTCGGCTCAGAACCAGGCCCTGCTGCGCACCTGGTCGATGGCCGGGCTGTCCAACCTCATCTGGTCGTTCGAGTTCGAGCTGTATCCCCTCGACGACGTGGCCTTCAAGTCGTGGGTGCTCCGCCACGTCGAGTTCCTGGACGTGTTGCGGGGCCGCGACCCGGACGCCTGCGAGGACGCCGTCCGCTCTCACATTCTCATCAAGGTGGACGACGTGGACGACGTCGAAGGCTGATACGTCGACGGCTGACCCCGCGGACCACTGAGCACAACCAACACACAACCAACACCCAGGGGGGACCCAATGTCAGACAGCGAACAAAAGGGAATCGTCAAGCGCACTCTCAGCAGGCGCAAGTTCAACATGATCGCCGGCGGCTCGGTGCTGCTGGCCGCCTGCGGCGACAACGGCGACACGGCCCAGCCGGCGGCCACCACCACCGCCGCGCCGGCCACCACCACCGAGGCCGCTCCCGCGACGACCACGCCCGCGACCACGACCACCATCGCGGCGACGACCACCACCGAGGCCGGCGCCACCACTACCACCGCCGCGCCCCGGCCGCTCAAGACCCTGCGCTTCGGCTATCACGCCGCCACCACTTCGGCTGACACGCTCGATCCGGCCTACCGGACGTCGTCCACTGACGGGCTCTTCCAGACGCTGGTTGCCGAGCAGCTCGTCCGGCTGGACGAGAACCTCACCCCCACGCCGCATCTGGCCGAGAGCTGGGAGACCAACGCCGACGGCACCGAGTGGACGTTCCACTTGCGCGACGGGGTCACCTTCCACAATGGCAAGCCGTTCGTGGCCGCCGACGCGGTGTACACCTTCCAGCGGCTCCTCGACCCCGATGTGGCCTCGCCGGGGGCGGGCAACCTCCCCGGCCTCGAGCCCGACGGGATAACCGCACCGGACGACCGCACGGTGGTCATGCGGCTCACGGCTCCCAACGTGGACTGGCCCGAGACGATCACCAACTCCCACACCCGGATCGTGCCCGAGGGCGCAACCAACGCTGATCTTGCCGCCCAGAGCCTCGGCACCGGCGCATACAAGATCGACGAGTTCATCCCGGGCGAGATCAACACCGTCTTCGAGCGCAACGAGAACTACTGGCAGCCCGGCCTGCCCAGGGTGGACTTCATGGAGGTCATCGCCATAGGCGAGGCGGAGGCCAGGCTGGCCGCCATCAGGAGCGGGCAGGTGGACGTCCTCTCGGAGGTGCCGCTGGCGTCGGTGGACGACCTCGAAGCCGATCCCGACATCGAGATCGTCTCCAACCCGATCGGCAGCTCCTCGGTCGCGTACTGCCAGATAGACGTCCCGCCGTTCGACAACAACGACGTGCGCCTGGCCATCAAGTACGCCACCAACCGCCCGCAGCACAGCGACCTCGTGTACGGCGGACGGGCCCACCTCATGAACGACATCCCCCTGCCGGGGTTGATCCGGTTCGGCCTGGGGGGCTCGCGCGAGCACGATCTGGCCATGGCCAGGGAGCATCTCAGCCGGGCCGGCTACCCCGACGGCATCGACTTGACCCTCACCCTGGCCGACATGCAGGACTGGATGCTGTGGTGCCCGGTCTGGCAGCAGCAGCTCGCCGAGGCCGGCATCAACATGGAGCTGGACGTGAAACCGGCCGACACCTACTGGGGCGACCAGTGGCTCATAGCTCCGTTCGCCATGACCGGCTGGAACGTGCGCACCGTCGACCACGGCCTGGGCCTGTGGTACCACTCCGAAGCCGACTGGAACGAGACCCACTGGGCCGACGAGCAGTTCGACGCCGACCTGGCCGCGGCCCGGTCCACCACCGACGAGGCCGAGCGGACGAGGCTGTACCACAAGATGCAGCAGCAGATCATCGACGAGGGCGGCCATTTCGTGCCGACCATGTACGGCTTCTTCAGCGCTGTGCGTGCCGGTGTGACCGGCTGGCAGCCCCGCGGGGCCTACTACACCATCGACGTCCCCTAGACGGCCCAAGAACCCCTACGTCGGCGGGTAGAACCCGCCATGAGCGTTCTGAGTAGCCTCGGCTAGTGCATTTCGTCCGCGTAACCGGACAACGAACTGCGCTGGCCGTGGTCGCCCTGTTCGCGGTGTCGCTGATCACCTTCTGGGCGGTCGAGCTGCTGCCCGGCGACGCCGCCACCCGGATGCTCGGCCGGGAGGCGACCCCGGAGCGGGTGGCCCACTTCCAGGAGCAGATGAACCTCGACGCGCCCGCGTTGGAGCGCTACACGACCTGGATCACCGGCTTCGTGCAGGGGGACTGGGGCGAGTCGCTGGTGCAGGCCCGGCCCAAGACCGAGGGCGCGCCGGCCGGGCGGATCAACCGGAGCGTCACCGACATCATCGTCCCCCGTCTGACCAACACGCTGCAGCTGGCCGCGTTCGCTCTGATCATGTATGTCCCGCTCAGCCTGTTGATCGGGATCGTCACCGCCGTCTACCGCGACCGGTCCTTCGCGACCGGCCTGTCGACGCTGGTGATCCTCGGCTGCGCGGTACCCGACTTCGTCATCGCCATCTTCCTGCTGGTCATCTTCGCGGTGACCCTCGAATGGTTCCCCGCGTTGTCGCTCGTCGATCAGGCCGAGTCGTTCGGGGCCGAGCTGCGGATGATGACCCTGCCCGCGGTGACGCTGACCGCGGCCATGACCGGCTTCGCGGCGCGCCAGATGCAGGCCAGCCTGCTGTCTGTGCTGAACTCCGACTACGTGCAGTTCGCCACCCTCAAGGGCCTGCCCCGCCGCCGGGTGCTGCTGCTGCACGCGCTGCCCAACGCCCTGGGCCCGGCCCTGCGGGCCACCGTGATCAACGTGGTGTGGCTGGTCGGCGGGGTGGTGCTGGTGGAGGTGGTGTTCACCTATCCGGGCATCGGGCTGCTGCTGCTCGACGCGCTGCGGCTGCTGGACACGCCGGTGATCCTGGCCTCGACCATGATCCTGGCCAGCGTCTACGTGTTGTGCAACCTGGGGGCCGACCTGGTGGCAGCTGCGCTCAACCCCCGCCTGAGGACCGGCTGATGGCCGAGCCCGCCGACGCCCCCGTCACCGGCAACCCGGTGCCCGGCGCGCCAGTGATCGACAGGCCGGAGGCCGGGCCCGGCCGTCTCCGGAGACTGGCGCGTCTGACCCGCGAGCGCCCCGTGTTCGTGGTGCTCCTGGGGGTGCTGGCCCTGCACTTCTTCACCGCCATTACCGGACCGTGGTGGGCGCCGTACACCCACGACACGATGCTGGTCGGCGAGCCGTTCGGTGGCCCGTCGTGGGACCATCCCTTCGGCACCGACAACTTCGGGCGCGACGTGTTCAGCCGGGTGGTCCGGGGCGAGCGGATCGTGCTCATCCAGGCGCTGTCGGCATCGGGACTGGCCATCATCTGCGGCTCCACCATCGGCATCCTGCTGGCCTACAAGCGGGGCTGGGTGGACGAGGTCGGCATGCGCGGCGTCGACATCATGCTGGCCCTGCCGGGGCTCATCATGACTCTGCTGATCCTGGGCTCGATCGAGACCAACAACCTGGTGATCATCCTGACCGTCGCCTTCTTCTTCACCTGGCCGGTGACCCTCACCGTGCGGGCGGCCGCGCTGGGGGTGGTCACCGAGGACTTCGTCACCAAGGCCAAGCTGCGAGGGGAGTCGGCCATCTCGATCGCCCGGCGCGAGGTCCTGCCCAACGTGCTGGGCAACGTGCTGGTGGAGTTCTCGCTGCGCACCGGGTACGCGGTGTTCTTCATCGGCGCGCTGAGCTTCCTGGGCTTCGCGGCCGCGCCGCCGTCGCCGGAGTGGGGGCTGATGATCAACGAGGGCCGCAAGTTCCTCAGCGCCTCCAAATGGATGGTGCTGGGCCCGGCCGGGGCGCTGGCCTCGCTGGTGGTGGCGCTGAGCCTGGTGACCGAGGAGGTCGCCGACATCCTCGGCGTGTCCACCCGCCGGAGCTCGGCCTGATGGCTGCCGGCGCGATCACTCCGGCGCTGGCCGGCGATACCGCCACCGGTGGCCCCTCCGCCAACGGCCGCGAGCCGCTGGTGCGCGTCGACGACCTCACCGTGGACTACCGCAACGACGATCAGTGGGTGAGCGTGGTCAAGGACGTGTCGTTCTCCATCGGGCGGGGCGAGACGCTGGGCCTGGCCGGCGAGTCCGGCTGCGGCAAGACCACCACCGCGCTGGCGATGTTCGGCTACCACAAGGCCGGCAGCCGGGTGGCCGGGGGCCGGGTCACCTTCGACGGCCGGGACCTGCTGGGCCTGTCCGACCGCCAGATGCAGCCCATCCGCGGCGCCCGGATCTCGCTGGTGCCCCAGAACCCGGCCAGCACGCTCACGCCGTCGATGAGGGTCGGCCGCCAGGTGGTCGAGACGCTGGAGGGCCACGGGGTCAGCTCGGGCAGCGAGGCGGCGGAGCGAACGGTGGAACTCTTCGGCCAGGTGGGCCTGCCCGAGCCGGCCGAGATCGCCCGGCGCTACCCCCACCAGCTCAGCGGAGGCCAGCAGCAGCGGGTGGTGATCGCCATCGCCATCGCCTGCCGCCCAGACCTGCTCGTGCTCGACGAGCCGACCACCGCTCTGGACGTCACCACCCAGGCCCGGCTGCTCGAACTGCTCACCCACATCAAGGACACCAGCGGCATGAGCGCCCTGTACGTCAGTCACAACCTGGGCGTGCTGGAGCAGATCTGCGACCGGGTGGC
>JAJDZO010000010.1 GCA_022824605.1 Acidimicrobiia bacterium | reverse complement strand
GTCTCCTCGGCGTTCCAGCGGAAGAACTCGGCCGCGTAGGCCACCTCCCCCACCGCGTCGGCCTGGGGTTTGCCGTGTTCGAGGGTGATCAGACGGGCCAGTTCGTCGGTGTGCTCCAGCATGATCCGATGGCAGTCGCGCAGAATCTCAGAGCGGACCCGGGGCGCGGTGGCTGCCCAACCGGGTTGGGCGGCCGCGGCCGCGTCGCAGGCCGCCAGGGCCTCGGCTGGACCGCCCGCGGCCACTTCGGCGATGCCGTCGCCGGTAGCCGGGTCTAGCACCTCGATCCGCTCGGCCGCACTGTCTCGCCAAGTGCCGCCGATAAGCATCTGTGTCTGCACCGCTTCAACCTCCCGTGGAACCCGCAGTGCAGCGCACGCTACCGGAGTAGCTCGCCGCCAGATCGCCCGACGCGCCGACCCGCAGCCTGTAGCCGCCGCTAGAGGCCGGGCCGGTCGCCCCGGAGATGGGTGCGGATGTGGTTGCGGTTGATGCGCATGGCCGGGTCGATCAACTGGACCTCGGCGCTGACGGCGGTCGGATGCTCCGCCTGAATCGGTGCCAGCGCTGCATCGACGGTGTCGATGAGACGGTTGAGGAACCGCTGGATCGTCTCGGGTTCTCGACCCGGTCCGATGCGGGCCGTCACATACACGAATCCGTAGGCCGGATTGCCGTCCGCGATGCGGTAGTGCTCGCGGGGTGCAGCCCTGGTACGCAGCGCGTCGAGGGCGGGCACCCCGTCGTCCAGTGCCGCCTCGTGCACGGCCGCGACGAGGGCGTCGATGTCGGTCAGCTCGCTGAGGTTGGACGAGAACTCGATGGTGATGTGAGGCATGTTCGGTCCGTTCCGGCACGATTGTACGGTTCGGTCCCCTGCCGATCGGGTGAGGTTGTACATGCGACTGCTGAGCTATCGGGCCAACGGCACGTCGTCGTTCGGCATGCTCACCGCCGACGGCACCGGAGTCGTCGACCTGGCGGCGCGCATCGACGGCGTGAAGGATCTCGGAGATCTGATCGCCCAGCAGCGAGTCGATGAGGCGTCCCGCACCGCAGAGTCCGGCATGGCGGCCGACCACGCCCTCGGCGACATCAGCTTCGAACGTCTACTCCCTCGACCCGGCAAGATCATCTGCATCGGCGTGAACTACGGCGGGCGCGGAGCGGAGTACACCGAGAACCGCCGCGACGCCTACCCCAGCGTGTTCGTGCGCTTCCCCGAGACGCTGGTCGGCCACGAGCAGGCAATGTTGCGGCCTCCCGAGTCCGAGCAGCTCGACTACGAGGGGGAGATCGTGGTGGTGATCGGAACCGGCGGGCGCCGCATTGCCATCGAGGATGCTCGCAGCCACATCGCCGGGGTGAGCCTCGGCAACGAGGGCACCATCCGCGACTGGCTGCGCCACGGCCGCTTCAACGTGACCCAGGGCAAGAACTGGCACCGCAGCGGCTCGATCGGCCCGTGGCTGGTGACTCTCGACGAGATCGGAGACTTCGCCGACCTGCACCTCACCACCCGAGTCAACGGCGAACTCCGCCAGGACGACCTCGCCGCCAACATGCACTTCGGGATCGAGTACCAGATCCACTACCTGTCCACCTTCGTGCCCCTCGACGCCGGTGATGTGATCTTCACCGGCACTCCCACCGGCGCGGGCGCCCGTTTCGATCCGCCCGTGTGGCTCAAGCCCGGCGACGTGGTGGAGGTGACCGTCCCCGAGATCGGAACTCTCCGCAACCCGATCCGCGACGAGCAGACCCACTAGAGCGTCGCAGCCGTAGCCTCACCTCGAAGCGATCACGGGAGGCACACGATGGCTACAGCAGGCAACGCGACCAGCGCGGCGGTTCAGATCGCAGAGACGGGCGGGCCGGAGGTGATGCACCTCGTCGAGCGGCCCGACCCGGCGCCGGGCGAGGGGCAGATCACCGTGGAGGTGGCCGCGGCCGGGGTGAACTACATCGACACCTACCACCGCACCGGCCTCTATGAGTTGGCGTTGCCGGCGGTGCTGGGCCAGGAAGGCGCCGGCACCGTGCTGGAGGTCGGCGCGGGGGTGGACGGTTTCGCTCCCGGCGACCGGGTGGCTTGGGCCGGATCGAACGGCTCCTACGCCGGGCGAGCAGCGATCAACACGTCGGTGGCCTACAAGGTTCCCGACGGCGTCGACCTCGAGACGGCCGCCGCGGTGAGCCTGCAGGGCCTGACCGCCCACTACCTGATCGCCGATTGTCCCCGCATCGGACCCGGCGACCGCTGTCTGGTCCACGCCGCTGCCGGCGGCACCGGCCGCCTGATCGTACAGATGGCCAAGCTGCGGGGAGCAGAGGTGGTGGCCACCGTGGGCTCGGACGCCAAGGCCGAGGTGGCCCGGTCCGCCGGGGCCGACCACGTCGTCAACTACACGACCACCGACTTGGTGGCCGGGGTCGAGGCCGCGGTCGGACCGGAGGCCATCAGCGTTGTGTACGACGGGGTGGGCGCGGCCGTGTACGACGACAGCGTGCGCCTGCTGGGCCTGCGAGGCGCGATGGTCACATTCGGCAACGCATCGGGAGCGGTGGAATCGAAGTCGCCGCTGCATCTGGCGCCGAGGTCGCTCTGGCTCACCCGGCCCCGGCTTTGGGACTACATCTCCGACCGAGCCGAACTGGACAGCCGGGTGGCGGAACTGTACGGCTGGATCGCGGCGGGCGACCTTGAGGTGCGGATCGCCGCGAGACTGCCGCTGGCTGAGGCGCCTGAGGCACACCGGCTGCTGCAAGGCCGCAGCCTCGCCGGGAAGATCCTGCTCATCCCGTGAACGCTCTCCCTTCGGGGAACGAAGCAGCCGCCGCATCCTCGCTCACCGACGGCGAGATCCGGGCCGAGGCCGAGCTGCTCGACACCGCCGAGCGGGAACGCAGGCAGGTTCGCCAGACCACCAGCGTCTACCCGCAAATGACCATCGATGACGCCTACCGGGTGCAGGCCGCCTGGCTGGACATCCGCCGGGGCCGGGGCGAGACGGTGATCGGCCACAAGATCGGTCTCACCAGCCGGGCCATGCAGCAGGCCATGAACATCGACACTCCCGACTCGGGCTTCCTGACCGACACCATGGTGTTCGCTGCTGGCGAGCCTGTCGCGGCCGCCGACTTCTGCGATATGCGACTCGAGGTGGAGCTGGCCTTCGTGCTGGCCGACGACATCAGCGGCGCCGACCTGCGGATCGACGATGTGCTCGACGCCACCGACCGTGTGAGCGCCGCGGTGGAGTTGATCGCAGCCCGCACGCCCCGCACCGACCCGGCCACCGGCCGCACCCGAACCGTGGTGGACACCATCGCCGACAACGCGGCCGACGCCGGCATCGTCACCGGCGGCCAGCCGGTGGGCCCGCGTGACACCGACCTGCGCCGGATCGGTGCCATCGCCTACCGCAACGGGGCGGTGGAGGAGACCGGGCTGGCCGCAGGCGTGCTCGACCATCCCGCCAACGGCATCGTGTGGCTGGCTCGACGCTACGCCGAGCAGGGCCGGTTGCTGCGAGCGGGGCAGGTGATCCTGTCGGGCTCGTTCACCCGTCCGATGGCGGTGGCGCCGGGCGACGACTTCCACTTCGACTTCGGCCCGCTGGGAGCCTTCAGCGTCCCGATCGTCTGACCGGCGCGCTGCGGCGCGGCGGTCTCGGAGCTAGCGCTCGAACATGTTGGACAGTCCGCCGATTACCGAGCCCTCGCCCTGGGAGCCGCCTGGCTTGAGGTTGGCGATCACCCGGTCGGCGATGCGGTTGAACGGCAGCGACTGCAGCCACACCCGGCCCACGCCGGTGAGGGTGGCCAGGAACAGGCCCTCACCGCCGAACGCCATCGACTTGAGGTTGCCGGCCCGCTCGATCGAGTACTGGATCTGGGGCTGGAAGGCCACGATGCAGCCGGTGTCGATCCGCAGCGTCTCTCCCTGGAGCTGCTTCTCGACGATGGTGCCGCCGGCGTGCAGGAAGGCCAGCCCGTCACCGGAGATCGACTGCAGGATGAAGCCCTCCCCGCCGAAGAGGCCCGTGCCGATCTTGCGGTTGAAGGCGATGTCGAGCTTGGTGCCCGACGCGGCGCACAGGAAGGCGTCCTTCTGGGCCAGCAGTTGCCCGCCCGCCGCGGCCAGGTTGACCGGCAGGATTTTGCCGGGATAGGGAGCGGCCATCGCCACGTGCTGCTTGCCGGGGCCGTGGCTGTTGGTGAAGTGGGTCATGAACAGGCCCTCACCGGTGAGGCCCCGCTTGGCCGCCGACTTGAGCTTGCCCCAGGTGCCCTGGTCGGGCTCGGAACCGTCGCCCATCTTGGCTTCGAAGGTGATGCCCTGCTCCATGTACATCATGGCCCCGGCCTCGGCGACGACGATCTCGCCGGGGTCAAGCTCGATCTCGACGAACTGCATGTCGTCGCCGTAGATCCGGAAGTCGATTTCGTGGCTGCGCATGGCTGCCTCCTACCCGTCTAGCCCGATGTCGCGACACTAGCGGCCGCTGCTCCAGGCTCTGTTGATGCTGATCCGTCTCTAGGCCCAGGTCCAGCCGTGGGTGCTCGTCAAGGCCGCGGCGGACAACAGGACGGCCATCTCGACGACTTGCTCAATGGCTCCTAGCACGTCGCCGGTGGTGCCGCCGAAGGCTCGCCGGGCTGTCAGGCCCACCGTCGCGGCCCCGACGGCAGCGGCCGCGAGGGCCGCTGCTCCGACCGGTCCGAGACTGGCCGCGGCCGCCAACGAGGCGACCACGGCCGCCTGAGTCCAGCCGCGAGGCAAGTGCGCGGCGTAGCAGTGACCGAGACCTGAAGGCGCAGCCGGACGGGCGGTCATCATCACGGCGACGGCGGCGGCACGGCCCAGCGTGTGCGCCAGCACCAGACCCAGCAATCCGTCGACGGGGCCGAGCGACGAAAGGGCTGATACTCGCACCAGGACCGACAGCACTAACGCGATCACTCCGAAAGCGCCGACCCGGGAGTCCTTCATGATCTCGAGTCGCCGTGCCCGGGTGGTGCCGCCGAGCGCGTCGGCGGTGTCGGCGAGGCCGTCCTCGTGGAAGCAGCCGGTGGCGGCTGCACTCGCGGCCACCGCCAACACCGCGGCTGTCAGCGACCCGACCGGACCGTGAAGAGCCCAGTAGACCGCGCCCGACAATCCGCCGAGAACCGCGCCCACCAGCGGGAACCATCCGACGCTGCGACCTAGCTCCTGCTCGTCGGCAGGGTGCGCGCCCCCCGGTAGCCGGGTCAGGAAGGCCCAAGCGCGGCGCAGGCTCACCGGACAACTCGCCGCGGGCTCGGGATCACAGGGCGGGTTACGGGCCGAGCGCCCGATCCGTCGGGCTCCGAGCCCGTTCTCGGCGGGCTCGGGATCACGGCTGGAGTCCCCACTCGCCGAAGGTGGCCACCTCGACCACCGCGGCGACGGCCATGCGGATGATCGGCACCGCCACCAACGCGCCCGACCCCTCACCCAACCGCAGGTCGAGCCGCATCAGCGGATCGAGCCCGAGCGCCTGGAGCGCACGCCGGTGGCCGGGCTCGGCCGAGCAGTGCCCGGCAATGCAGTGGTGGAGACTGCCGGGGCGAGCCACCGCCAGCGGAGCGACCGCGGCGGTGGAGATGAACCCGTCGAGCACCACCGGCACCCGGCGGTGACGGGCCGCGGCGACGGCACCGGCCATGGCGGCCAACTCCCGTCCCCCCAGGCGTCTCAACGCCTCCAGCGGTGTGACCGGCCCCACCCGCTCGAGCGCGGCTTGGACGACGTCGCACTTGCGGGCCAGCGCGGCGCCGACCACACCGGTGCCCGGTCCGACCCAGTCCTCGGCATCGCCGCCTAGTACGGCGGCCGCGACGGCGGCGGCCGCCGTGGTGTTGCCGATCCCGATCTCTCCCACCACCAGCAGATCGGCGTCAACCGACTCCACTGCCGCTGCGCCCGCAGCCACGGCCTCGTCGAACTCGTCGTCGCTCATGGCGTCGGTCAGCCGGATGTTGCCCGTGGGCCGACCCACCCCCACATCGAACAGATCCAAAGTGGCGCCCACCTCTCGGGCCAGCACCGCGATGGTGGCCACGCCGCCGCGGATGGCGTCGACCATCGCCGCCGTCACCTCTGCCGGGTAGGCGCTCACCCCGTCGGCGGCCACACCGTGGTCGGCGGCGAAAACCGCCACATGGGGCCGCTGCACCCGAGGAGTGGCCGTGCTCTGCCATCCGGCCAGCCAGGCAGCCACCGCGTCGAGTCGAGCGAAGGCGCCGGCCGGACGCAGCACGGTGGCAGCACGGGCTGCCACCTGATCCTGTGCCGAGCGGTCGGGGCTGGGAAGATCCGCGAGCAGCCCGCCCAGGACGGCTCCCGCCACCGTCACCGGGCGCTACCTCAGCCCGTCCGCCGGATCGACGAGCGGCAGCAGCCGGCCCGCGACCACCAGGTAGGCGTTGTCCGCGGCCCGAACCACCGCCTGGTTGACCACCCCCAGCAGATCCCGAAAGTCGCGTCCCAGCGGGGTTGGCGGCACCACGCCCGAGCCGACCTCGTTGGTCACCACCAGCGACCGGCCGGGTCGGACCGCCAGCTCACGGGCCAGGCACCCAGCCTCCTCGACCAGCTGTTCGCCCGGCGCCGGGGGGTCATCCAGCATCCGGTTGCTCACCCAGATCGCCAAGCAGTCCACGATGATCATGTCGGCCGGGTCAACCGTCCGCACGGCCCCAATCAGGTCGTGGGTCGCCTCCAGGGTCGTCCAGCCGGCCGGCCGCTGAGCCCGGTGCCGAGCGATGCGCTCGGTCATCTCCTCATCGCCCGGTTCAGCCGTGGCGATGAATGTCACCGGCACGCCCGAGGCGGCCGCCGCGGTGAGCGCCGCATCCGACTTGCCCGACCGGACACCGCCGGTAAACACGGTCAGCGTCAACGGGCCGGGCCTCTGGATCCGTCATCGCCGACAGAAGTTCGTGCTGAGGGGCTCATGGCCGGTTCGGATCCGGCATCAGAAGTCGATTCCCTTCTTGGGCAGAATCCGGCCCGGATACGGAGTAGCCATCGCAATGGCCGCCGAGCGAGACTAACCCCACACGGCCCGGTTGTACGCTGCCGCGATGGCCGTCCCTGCGCCATCGTCGGGCCTCGCGCCAGCCCTGATGGTGTGCGGGACCGCCTCGAACGCGGGCAAGTCGACCCTCGTCGCGGGTCTTTGCCGACTGCTCGCACGACGGGGGCTGCGAGTCGCTCCGTTCAAGTCGCAGAACATGGCCCTGAACTCGGCGGTGACCCTCAGCGGCCACGAGATCGGCCGGGCGCAGTTCAGTCAGGCCCAAGCCGCCGGTGTGGAAGCCACCGTCGACATGAACCCGGTCCTCATCAAGCCGACGTCGGACACGGACGCTCAGGTGGTGGTCAACGGCCGACCGTTCGCGACGATGAGTGCAGCGGAGTACCACCACCACAAACCGGAACTGTTCGAGATGGTCCTCGACTCGTTGGCACGGCTGCGCCGGAACTTCGACGCCGTCGTGGCCGAAGGCGCCGGAAGCCCCGCGGAGATCAACCTGGCCCCGACCGACATCGTCAATCTGAGGGTCGCCGAACGTGGCGGCATGAACGCGGTCGTTGTCGGCGACATCGATCTGGGCGGAGTGTTCGCCTCGCTGTACGGCACGGTCGAACTGCTGTCGCCGGAGCAGCGCCGTCTGGTGCGCGGCTTCGTCATCAACAAGTTCCGCGGCGACCCCCAGCTTCTCGGCGACGCAACCTCCGATCTCGAACAGCGATGCGGAGTTCCGACCCTCGGGGTGCTGCCCATGCTCGAAGACGTGCGCATCGACGCGGAGGACTCCGTGGCTCTGCGTGAAATGCCGGTCGTCACCTCCGGCACCGAGCGGTCCCGCACCCACCGAACCGGCGTGCACCCCGACAGCGCTCGACTCAGTGTCGCCGTGATCGCGTACCCCTGCTTGTCGAACTTCACCGACCTGGACCCCTTGGCCCACGAGGGTGACGTATCGCTTCGGTTCGTGCGCTCCGTCAGGGAGCTGGGACACCCGGACTTGATCGTCCTGGGCGGTTCCAAGGCCACCGCGGCCGACCTGGAGTGGATGCGCTGGCGCGGCCTCGACCAGGCGGTGGCGGCCGCCGCGCACGACCGCCGCAGCGTCGTATTGGGCATCTGCGGCGGCTACCAGATGCTGGGCCGGGTCATTGACGACGATGTTGAATCCGGCCTCGGCGTGGTCGAGGGCATGGGTCTGCTCGATGTCGAGACCCGCTTCGAGCACGACAAACTGCTCGACCGCACGAGCGGAACCGCGTTCGGTGCCGCGGTCTCGGGATACCAGATCCACCACGGTCGGGTTCGTCGCACACCCGGCGGCACGGCGACGCCGTGGCTCTGGTTCAACCAGGAGCCCGAAGGCTGGAGCGCCGGCGAGGTCTACGGCACAACGCTGCACGGCCTGTTCGAGAGCGACGACTTCCGTCGGGCGTTCCTCACCCATGTGGCCGCGTTGAACGATTGCCGCTACGACCCGGATCCTGTGCCGTTCCGCGAACGTCGAGACAGGCAGTTCGACATCGTCGCCGACGCCATGGAGGAATGTCTCGACATGCCCGCGTTGCTGGACATCATGGGAGTGTCGTAAACCCGACGACACTTGAGCCCTTGGTGTTGCCATAGCGAAACGGTGAGGACGCCGAGCCCTCTCAGTAGTCGATGCCCTTCTTGGCGCGGACGCCGCGGTCATAGACGTGGCTGACCTTCTGCATCTCGGTGACGGTGTCGGCCAGATCGACCATCCACTGCGGAGCGTCGCGTCCGGTCAGCACCAACGACACTCGCTCGGGACGGTCACGAAAGGTCGCTTCGACATCCGACGCGTCGATCCAGCCCCAGTTGAGGGGGTAGGTGATCTCGTCGAAGACGACTAGCCGGTGGGTTCCCGCCTGCACCAGCGCCTTGCCGTGACGCCAGGCCTCCTGGGCCACCGCCTCGTCGCGGGTCAGGTCGTCGCTGTTCCAGGTGAAACCCTCACCGAGCGACCAGAACTCCATGCCGAGCGGCTCGGCCATCAGCTGCTCGCCCGTCACCCAGTTGTCGGACTTGAGGAACTGCACCACCGCTACCGGCCACTGGCGCGCCCTGGCCCGCAGTGCGGTGCCGAAAGCCGCCGACGACTTGCCCTTGCCGTGGCCGGTGAACACCACCACCAGGCTGCGCGCCACGCGCAGGCCGTCGGGTCGCGGATCGTCGGTGGGGGGTGAGTCGGCGGTTGTCGATGTAGTCATGGTTGCCTCCCGTTGTTGTTGATCGATTCTCTTCGATGGCCCGTCGAGGGCACAATCACCGGTCCGTCGGGGTCGTCGAGGACGCGCACCTGGGCACCGAACTGCTCGGCGATGATCTTCGCGGTGAGCACCTGCCGTGGCGGCCCGCACTGCGTGATCCGACCGTCGGCAAGCACGGCCACCCGATCGCCGTAGCGGGCAGCCAGCGTCAGGTCGTGCAGCGTCGCGACGACGGTCAGGCGACGCTCGCGCTGCAACGCGTTCACCAGTTCCAACACCTCCTGCTGGTGCCCCAGATCAAGGGCGGTAGTCGGCTCGTCCAGCAACAGCACGCTGGTCTGCTGAGCGAGCGCCCGGGCGAGCAGAGCACGCTGGCGTTCACCGCCCGACAGCGACTGAACCGCCCGGTCGCCGAAGCCGCGCAGGTCGAGGCGATCCAGCACCTCCGCCGCGATTCGGCGGTCGGCGGCCGTCTCGGCCGAGAACACGCTGCGGTGAGGGGTACGCCCCAGCAGCACATAGTCATTGACGAGCATTCCCCGAGGCACAACCGGGGTCTGCGGCACATAGGCGACTGTTCTTGCCCGAGCGGCGCGGCGTTGACTGGCGAACCCGTCGACCCTCACCCGTCCCTCGTAATCGACCAGACCGAGCATCGCCCGCAGCAGCGTGGTCTTGCCCGCTCCGTTGGGACCGACGATGTTCACCCATTCGCCCGCCTCGACCGTCAGGTCCACGCCTCGCAGCACCTTTGTCCCGTCGAGGCTCACATTCAGGGACTCCACGTCCACCGCGGTGCTCACCAGATCTCCCGACGGCTGGTGCGCAACACAAACACGAAGAAGGGCGCGCCCAAGAAGGCTGTGACCACACCGATCGGCAACTCAGCGGGCGACAGCACAGTCCGGGCTACAAGGTCGGCCAAGACCATGAACGCAGCCCCGAACAGCACCGACAGCGGGAGCACCGCTCGATTGCTCGTGCCGAACACCAACCGCACCGCGTGAGGGACGATGATCCCGACGAAGCCGATGAGGCCGCTCACCGAGACGGCCGCCGCGGTTCCCAGCGACGCGGCGAGCACCACGACCGTGCGGACTACTCGGGGCTCGAGTCCCAGTGCCGCGGCCTCGTCGTCGCCCACGGCGAGCACGTCGAGGGCGCGCCGGTAGCGTAGAACCACCACCGTGGTCACCAGGAAATACGGCGCCAGCAAGGCGGGTTCGGACCAGCCCGAGGTTGCGATCCGGCCCAGGATCCAGGCGAAGATCTTGCGGAAGGCGTCGTTGTTGGCTTGCAGCATGTACGTCTGGCATGCGCCCAGGAAGCTGGCCACCGCGATGCCTGCCAGGATCAGCGAAGCGGTTGATCGTCCGCCGAGGTGTCCCGCCGCGAAGGCGGCCACCACCGCCACGATCGCCCCGGCGAAGGCGGCCAGCGGGACCGGGTCGAACAGGCCGGCGCCGTCACCGGCGTTGTTGACGATGGCGACGGTCGCTCCGAGGCCGGCCCCGGCGGCGATCCCGAGCAGGTAGGGGTCGGCCAGCGGGTTGCGGAAGGCCGCCTGATAGGTCGCGCCGCTGACAGACAAGGTGGCGCCGACCAGCAGTCCCAGCACGACGCGGGGCAATCGGATGTTGGTGACGATGGCTGCATGAGCGTCGCTGAGCCCCGAATCGGCAGTCACCCCGGGCAGCGCGTCCGCGAGTTCCATCACCACCCGATGTGCGGGGATGCCGACCGGCCCCACGGTCAGGCCTGCCACGACGGCCACCACCACCGCCGCCAACGCGGTCATCAGCGCGCCGATCCCGAGCCCGGAGGCCCGCACGTCGTCGTTGGCGTCGCCGGCGGCGGCATCGACCGAAGCGGCGGAGGCGGCGGATGCGCTTGTCACTGGAATCGAATATCGGCGCAGTTCGAGAGCCGTCGTCGCAGGCTCTGATCAGTTCGTGGTGCCGACGTCCGTCAACGCGTCGGAGATCGCCTCGATGAACTCCACGAGTCGCGGCCCCCACCTCGACACGATGTCGTCGTTCAGCTCGACGACATGGCCGTCGCGGACCGCGCTCAGCAACTCCCAGCCGGGCCGGGCCGCAACCGTCTCAGCGTTCTGGCCACAACACAGCGTGTCGGCGAGGAAGATCAGGTCCGGATCGGCGTCGAGTAGGTACTCCTCGCTGAGTTGCGGATAGCCGGACCCGCCGTCGTCAGCGGGATCGGCCACGTTGGTGAGGCCGAACAGCGAGTACACGTGTCCGACGAATGTGCCGCTGGTCACCGAATACAGCGAGTCGGTCAGCTCGTGGTAATAGGTGAGACCGGTGGCGTCGGGCGCGGCTTCGATCAGCTCCGCGATCCGTTCCTGCATGTCTGCGATGAGCTGCGCCGCCTCCACTTGTTGGCCGAGGGTCTCTCCGAAGCGGTCGATCTGGCCATACACGTCCTCGAAGGTGGCGGGCGCGTCGATGACGAGAGTGGAGATGCCGAGCGTCTCGAGACTGGCGATGACATCACCGTCGGAACCCATCACCACCAGATCAGGCTCGTATGAGGCGATGGCCTCGATGTTGGGATTGAATCCGCTGAGGTCGGTGACGGGCGTCTCGGCCGGGTAGTACGAGTAGGAGTCGACGGCAACCACCCGGTCGCCGGCGCCGATGGCGTACAAGAACTCAGTACCGGTCGGCGAGATCGAGACAATGCGCTGATAGGCGGGCTCCACCTCGTCGAGCGCGGCCGCCGGCTCCGTCGTTGTCGCCGTCGCCGCGGCCTGCGTTGTCGTCGGCGCAGGTGCCTGCGTTGTCGTCGTGACGGGTTCCTCGACGGGGTCCGGCGACGGAGCGGCGGTGGTCGATGCGACCGTGGTGGCAGGCGCCTGTGCAGCACTGTCAGCATTGTCGTCGCTGTCATCGCGGCCACAGGCCGCGGCCAACAGCAGCATCATCGTGGCCATGCACAACAGCCGCAGTATCGGGTGACGGGCTCGTGCGTTGGAACAGATCATCGGGTTCTCCCTTCTGCTCGAGTTCGGGGCCGAGCAGCGGGAGTGCCACCGCACGAGCCTCCCCTTGCCTCGAGGGTCGGATCGTCATGCCAGCAGCCAGGCGATCGGACTCGTCTCCGCGGCCGGAGCCGCCGAGCATCACCGCTGCGGGACAGTGCCGGGTTCGCACCGGCTTCGCTGCCTGTCGGCGTGCGAGATCATAGCGGTTGCAGCCGCCTGAAAGTATCGGTACGACTTGGAGGGCGCGCAGACAGGTGCAGGTTTGTCGCGTCGGGGCGGGGTGTTTCCCGCTCTTGTTCGCTGCGACCTGAGGGCCGCCCAAACCACGGCATGGCCGCCCACAGCCTCGCCCTTATGGAGCGCGCTCGCTCGCCTGTTTGCTCGGCCTCTTGATCCGGCTAGTGGCAGAGAGACTCGAAGCTCAGGTCCTGGTC
>JAJDZO010000278.1 GCA_022824605.1 Acidimicrobiia bacterium | reverse complement strand
GACTTGCCCGCACCGTTCGGCCCGATCACGCAGACGATCTCGCCGGAGTACACCTCGAGGTCGATGCCGCGCACGATGTCCTGTCCGGGCAGATAACCGGCATTCACGCCTCGCAGTTCAAGCAGCGCAGAGCGCTTCTCGTCGCTCACTTCTATTGCAGCGCCACCGTTCGCATCGCTGAGTGCCTCACGGCGTGCGCCGTGCGCGCCGTGAATCGCTGCGCCGCCCGGACCGTCGCTCACTGTTCACCCGCCCCGTCTGAGGGTTCGCGGGCTCCGCCGGGCGCAGCAGCGGCAGCGTCGGCTCCGAAGTAGGCCTCGATCACGGCCTGATCCTCCATCACCTGGCTCGGCGAACCTTCGGCCAGCTTGGCGCCGGTGTCGAGCACGATCACCCGCTGGCTCAAGTCGGCGACGAACTGCACGTTGTGCTCGACGAGCAGCATCGACACACCCCGCTGAGCGTTGACCGCGGTCAGCCGGTCCTTGATGTCCTCCACCAGCGTGGGGTTCACGCCCGAGGTGGCCTCGTCGAGCAGGATCAGCTTGGGGTCGCTCATCAACGCCATGCCGATCTCCAGCAGCCGCCGCTGACCGCCCGACAGGGTGCCGGCGGGCTCATCGCTCAACCCGTCGAGCATGAGGAAAGCCATGAGCCGCTCCGCCTTGGCCCGAGTGGCCTCGTCGGTGCGGCGGAACAGGCCACGCACGCCGATGCGCCCCCACTGGATGCTCAACTCCATGTTCTCGCGCACGGTGAGGTCGCGGTACACCCGGATCACCTGGAACGTTCTCGACACACCGAGGCGGGCCACCTTGTGCGGCGCCAGCCGGGTGATGTCACGCCCGTCGAAGCGGATCTCGCCCTCATCGACGCTGAGGATCCGGCTGAGGCAGTCGAACAGGGTGGTCTTGCCGCTGCCGTTGGGGCCGATCAGGCCCACCATCTCGCCTGCACCGACCTCGATGTCGACCCGGTCGACGGCGGTGAGCCCTCCGAAGCGTTTGGTGATCCGGCTTCCCTCGACGGTCATCATCGCACCGGCCGGCTCTGGAGTTGCCGGGTGGGACTCCTCGGCCGCCTCCTCGCCACGATGGGCGACCTCGCCACCGCGGGAGCGGGACCGCCCGTCTCCCCAGACCTTCAGCAGCGACGGGCCTCCCCGCCCGGCCAAGCCCATAAGGCCCTTGGGCATGAACAGCACGACCAGTATCAGCAGCAGGCCCTGCGCCACCAGGTGGTAGTCGAGCAGGTTGGCCCACAGCACCTCGCGCAGCCAGTAGAGCACCACCGAGCCCAGCACCGGACCGGCCACCGTCCCGAGCCCTCCCAGCAGAGTGCCCATCACGGCGTCGAGGGTGCGCACCTCGGTGAACGCCACGTCGGGGTCGACGAAGGTGTTCTGGTAGGCCCACAGCCCGCCGAACAGCCCGGTGGAGGCTCCGGCGAAGCTGAAGGTGGCCACCTTCAGCCGGGTGGTGGCGATGCCGCGCATCTGCGCGCCGATCTCGTCCTCACGGATGGCCACCAGCGCGGCACCGAAACGGGTCCGGCGAAGCCACCACACGAAGGCCACCAGACCCACCACCAGCGCCAGCTCCAGGTAGTAGAACAGCGGCCGGTTGAGATACGGCGGCAGAGTAAGCCCGACACCTCCACCGGTGAGGCCGCCCCAGGTGCGCACGATCTCGCGCATCGCCACGAACGTGCCCAGCATGGCCACCGAGAAGTACGGCCCCTTCAGCCGCATGGTGGCCCTGCCGATCAACGCGGCCAACACCCCGGCCACCACCGCGCCGAGCACGATGGCCGGGATGGGCGGCCAGTGTGTGCCGACGCCGTCGGCCTGCAACGACATCATGATCGCGGTCACATACGCGCCCACGCCGAACCACACCGCGTGGCCGAAGTCGACGTAACCGGTGAACCCGCCGGTGAGGTTCCAGTTGACGGCCACCGCCACGGCGGTGAACATCAGCGTCATCGTGAGCAGCGTCGAGTCGCTCGCGCCCAGCAGCGGCAGCACGGCCAGCCACCCCAGCGCGGCCGCCGCCACCGTCAGCACCACGGTGCGCCCCCCGCCGCCGGCGAGCCGCTGCTCGAGGGCCTTCATGAGGCCGTCGCGTCCACTGGCCTGAGCCCGCCGAACAGGCCCTGGGGTCGTAGCACCAGCGCGGCCACCAGGATCACGAAGGAGGCCACCACCGCCAGGTTGGTGCCCACGCCCTCCACGTAGATGGCCAGCCCCGCCTCGATGAGGCCCAGCACCATCGCCCCGCCCAGCGCTCCCCGGATGGACCCGAGACCGGCCATGGCGGTGATGGCGAACGCCTTGAGCGTCAGGGGCGGGCCTTGGAACGGCTGGATCGCCAGCACCGGGCTGATCAGCGCGCCGGCCGCTCCGGTGAGGCCGATGCACAGCGCGAACGTGATCAGGTACACCTTGGAGACGTCGATGCCGACGATCCGGGCCGCCTCGCGGTTCTGGGCCGCAGCCCGGATGCCCTTGCCGAGCCGGGTGCGGGTCAACAGCAGGCTCAACCCGCCCAGCACGCCGAGTGCGATCACCAGGATCCAGAACTTCGTTACGGGCACGGTCAGCGAGTCGGTCACCCTCCAGCTTCCGTCGAGCGCGGTGCTCGCCCGGCGGAAGTCGGCCGAGAAGATCACCTTCATCAGGTTCTGCAGGATGATGGCCAGACCGAACATCACCAGCAGCGACACGAGGTGGGGGCGGTCGGTGACGCGGTCCACCAGTACCCGCTGCACGCCGTAGCCGAGAGCCATCATCACCAGGAACACCGCCGGCACCGAGACGAACGGGTCGATCCCCCAAAGGTCGTTGGCAAGCCACGCCAGG
>JAJDZO010000259.1 GCA_022824605.1 Acidimicrobiia bacterium | reverse complement strand
GCGTCGAGGTAGGTGGGCTTTTGCGGGCGGCCCACGCCTATCACAACCTGCACCAAGGCGTCTTCATCGGTGTGGTTTCGCAGGCCGTGCATGATCCCGGGAGGGCTGTAGATCATCTCTCGCTCTTTCAGGACAGTGTCGAGAATTCGGCCGTCGTCGTCTTCCCACCATGCGGTCAACTCCCCCTTGACCACAAAGAAGACCTCTTCCACCTCGTGGGCGTGCGATGGTGCCTCGGCTCCCGGGGGCATCATCATCACCGACAGGGTGAAGTTGTCGGCGGTGACGGTTCCGGGTTCGTAGTGCTTTCCGGTGATGCTCGCCCCCACCATCCGCACATGGGCTCGCCGGTATTTCTCCTTGAGGTCTCCCTGAGCGGCAAATGGGTCCCAGTCCAGCTCCTTGCTCCCATACCGCTGGATGTGCTCGTTGAACTCAGCTTCAGTGAACTGACTCGCCATCTGGTCCCTCCCCCTAGGTATTTCAGTGCTCGGTATCTTAGGGCCAAAGTTTCCTCGGCGCTCAGGGGCCTCCTTATTGGAGACGCTGGCCGCTAAATGAGTTGCCGCTGTCGGGCGAGAGCGACGGCTTGGCCGGGCCGGGAGGGCGCGATCAGAACGGCGCCGGTTTGGACTTCGTCGGCTCGGTTCCCTCGCCGGGCTGGCGGGGTCAAGGTGATCGGCTGGTTCGCGGTCAGTTCCAAGATCAACCCGGTGGCGCCTTGGCTCAAGTCGAAGGCGCCTGATCCCTGCTCAGCCGGGCCAAAGGCGGATACCACTCGGCGGCGCAGCAATAGGGGGTCTTGTACTGCCAGATGGTCATGGAGCACCACCCCGGCGGGAACGAAGACCAACCACCGTCGAGTGAGCGCATAGAGCGAGCGGCCACCGAGCACGGCTAATGCTGCGCCTACCACGGTGATGAGCGCGCCCAGGACCCATCGTTCGGCCGCCATCAGGAGCGGCCCGCTGACCAGACCGCCGACCGTGACCACTGCTGCCGCGGGCAGCGGACCAGCCAGCAGCGCCGTCGGCGGTCGAAGCAGCAACCGGACCTCGTCGCCATAGGAGATGGCGTTCACGAAAACTTGGCCCACCGGGGAACTCAAGCAAACTGCGGCCATCGCTCCGGTAATGGCGGCGACCAGCGCGACCTCGCCCCAATCGGCATCGCCCATCCCCGCCCACACCAGAGCCGCTACTGCCGACGGCACGGCCAGCCGAACCAGCACCAGGGTCGCCGGGTGGGTGAGCAGGGAGCCAACCAACACCCCACCCCAAAGGACCCACAGACCCACCGACGCGGTCGACCGCCACGCTGCCGACGCATTGTGCAGCCCGTCGGCCAACACCGGCCCGGCAGTGAACGGCAGCGCCGCCCACCACACCCGCACGGCCCAGACCCACACCCGATCTGCACCGAGACCTCTCACCCACCCCACTACAGCACCTCCCCCACTTCAGCCCAAACCCATCCTCGCTTGCCCAACCCACCGCATCATCTGAGCCGGGTGGCGTGCCCCGTCGGCGCTAGCGGATGTCGAGAACTGGGTTGAAGGGCGCGCCGCTGGGAAGGCGATACGCATTGAAGCCCCGGCGGTCCAACGTGAGGATGTCGAACGTGGCGAGCCGCTCTGCCAGCAGCACCAAGGTGGCGTCGGCAAAGTCCATGGGAGTATCGGCGTAGCGTTGCATAAGCGTGGCGGCATCACGAACGTCCGCAGGCTCACACAGGCCAAATATCTGCATTCCGCTCTGAGAGATGAGCTCGCTGACAGCAAGAGCACCGTCCTGGACACCGCTGATGAAGTGCATGACCTCGGTCACCACCGCTGCCGTTGTCGCCAACACGCCGTTGAAGCCGTCCAAGGCGCCGCTGACCCGGTCATGCTCAACCTCGCTGGAATCGAGGTAGGCCACTAGGGGCCCAGTGTCAACCAGCCATATGTCCAATGTTCATGAGCGCCAGTTATGGGCGCGTATCTCTGATTTCCAGTGATCCTGAGACCTGTTGGTGGAGTCGGTTCGGACCGAGCCTCGAAGATGGCCGATTCGGTCGCCCAGTGGACGGTTATCCACTGCTTCGCGCAAAGCCTCGCGGACGACTTCAGAAACCGAAGTACCCAAGGTTTCTGCACGGCGAGCCGCCGCGTCCCACAGCTCGGCGTCGACACGCACGGTCAGCAATTTCGTGGCCATAGAATGGCAGCGTACAACATCTGTCGTACATCAACTCGACGAAATGCCCGCTGGGCAGACGGGATACACTGCTGACCACCACAACAGGCATTTTACAACTAATGTCAGTCAATAAATATATTTTCCAGTATATGCCCTAGTTTTCAGGCTTATTCGAGGGAAACTGTCACTGGGGTCGGTAGACTGGTGGGCATGGAAATTGGTGCTCTCACCAGGGACAACACAGAGCGGGCCGGTACTGGCGGGCAGGCGGTTGTCGGGGGTGTTCGCCGGTATGTTGGCGGTTGCGAGGCTGGCTGGTTGGGGGTTGAGCGGGTTGAGTTCGCCGAGCTGGGTTCGGGGGAGATGGTCAAGTTGATCCTCCAGGCCGATGCGGCTCGCCGCCAGCTTGACGGCTATCTCGCCGCTCTGCTGGGCCGGTTCGCCGAATTGGAGGGCGAAGATGCGGTTGAAGGTCTGTGCCGCCAGTTCGGCCTGGGTCGCCATCGGGCCCGCCAGCAAGCCAAGACCGCCAGCGCGCTCAGCGCTCTGCCCGACACGCTGGAGGCGTCCAAGCAGGGGTGGATCTCCATCGACCACGCCCGCGTGATGGGCGAGTCCCACCAGCGGGCGCCGATGGTGCCGGAGCAGGAAATCGAGTTGATCGCCCTGGCCATCAAAGAAGACCTCGACCAGTTCAAAAAGACCGCCGCCCGCCTCGAAGACCAGCGCCAGGCCGACGGCGGGCTATCCCGGACAGAACAGCAGCAACAGCGTCGTAGCGGCAAGGTATTCGACGGCGACAACGACATGGTTATCCTGCACGCCGAGTTTGACCGCATCGCCGGCGAGCGGGTCAAGACCTCGCTGCTCGCCTTGGCCGACCGGATGTTCCGCGACGATGCCAAAGCCGGCTCAGACCGCACCCACGAGCAACGCACCGCCGACGCCCTGGTCGCCCTCATCACCCAACGACCCGCGGG
>JAJDZO010000028.1 GCA_022824605.1 Acidimicrobiia bacterium | reverse complement strand
TCGCTCCGTAGCGCACCCCGCTCCCTGCGCCATCCGCCGCGATCTCCCTCCTCCCACTGGGTCAGTTCGGCGAGACTTGCCGCCTCTTCTGGGATCCGCCAGTGGGCCGGGCATAGGGCATGCAGGGCGTCCAGGTCGTGGGTGAACGGGATCCGAGCACCGTCCAATATCAGGGCGGCCTTCAGCGACTTCTCCGCTGATTGCTGGAACAGGTAGCAGGCGTGCCGCGGAGCCGGAGGAGAGTGGGAGAGAAGCCGCTGCCCGACCTCCAGGTCTTCAGACGCATAGTGGAGCCAGCGACGCGCTTCGGCGGCCCGCTCATCGTTGCCCATAGACGGTTGTTCCTGTTTGAAGTGCTTCGTGCAGCACCGTCCCGGAAATGTCGCCGCGGCGTTCGATCTCGGCGGGAGTGGCCACAACTATGTCCTTGCTGGCGGGCAGGTCCCGCAACTCGCGCCGGATCGCCACCGCGACCCGGTGCTTGTCGGCAGCCTCCGGCATCACGACGAGGAGGTCGATGTCGCTGCCGGTGTCTGCTTCGCCGCGCGCCCTCGATCCGAACAGAATGATTCGAAGGGGCGCGAAACAGCGCACGATTTGTTGAACTGCGGTGCCGACGGTGGCGTCAACCGTGGTGCTGCGCTCGATCGAGGGTGTGACCACTGAGACGAACCTTAGCGGTGCGGAGATTGATGCGGCCCGGCACGATGTGAGCCGAGCTTCAGCTTCGACCGCTCAGCCTCGTGCGCCGGGCGACCCAAGGTTCCGGCGGGCTACTAGCCAGAGGCCGGTGCCGGCTTGGCTGCCGGTGGCGGTCCAGCGGCCGGGCAGGTGGTCGATCACCTCGTCGGGGGGCAGGTAGATGGGGGTCTCGTCACCCATGGTGCTGATCCACACGAACCGGCCATCGGACGCCAGCACCCGGTCGTATTCGGCCGCGAACATGAACATGTTCACCAGCACCATCACATCCACCGAAGCCGATGCCAACGGCAACACGCCAGCATCGGCTCGCACGAAGGGCGCCAACGTCGGATCGGCAAGAGCCAGCATCTTCGGGGACAGGTCCATCGCCGCAGCCACCGGGCGGCGAGCCGCGATGCGCTCCGTAGCGGCACCGGTTCCGCAGCCGATCTCCACCAGACAGCCCTCGCCGAGGCCGCCCCGGTCCAGCGCATCCTCCAAGGGGGCCAGCCTCACGTCGCTGCTGTGATCGGCGTGCCAACCGACGCTCAGTTCATCGAATACACCGGCCACGAACGACGCTCGCTGCGGCGACCAGCCGTCGCCGCCACCGATCTGGCGGGTGACCGTGCGCATCGGATGGTCCGAACCGAATCGTGCCGGTTCGATCACCTCACGCACGGGATCGAGCCAGGCGATCGCTCCGGCCATGTCAGCGGGGTGCGACGGTGCCCATGCAGCGCCGGCCGTTGGTAGCGGTCATCATGTCAGCGGGATTCGATGGACGCGAGACGGACCCTGCAGGCCCGGTCGTCGGCGGTAGCGATCGTCATGCCACGCGGGGTTCGATGGACGTGAGACCGCCCATGTAGGGCTGCAGCGCCTCAGGGACCGCGATCGAGCCGTCGGGCTGTCGGTAGGTCTCCACCAGCGCGGCCCACACCCGGGGCACGGCCAGCCCCGAACCGTTGAGGCTGTGCATCATCTTCGTGCGTCCGCCCTCAGCCGGGCGATAGCGCACGTCGGCACGGCGAGTCTGGTAGTCGCGGCACCACGACACGCTCGACACCTCCAGCCAGCGCGCCGCTCCCGGCGCATACACCTCGATGTCGAAGGTGCGCGCCGAGGCACCGCCCAGATCGGCGGCGCACAGATCAAGCACCCGGTGGGCCAATCCCAGATCGGCTATGGCTCCCTCGGCCCGTTCGAGGATCTCGGCGTGCAGGTCGTGAGCCTGCTCGGGCGTGCAGAACCCGTACAGCTCCACCTTGTCGAACTCGTGCAGCCGCAACAGCCCGCGGGTGTCTCGACCAGCCGATCCCGCCTCACGCCGGAAACACGACGTGTGGCCCATCAACCGGATCGGCAGGGCCTCCTCGTCGACGATCTCACCCGACAGCAGCGACGTGAGCGGAACCTCGGCGGTGGGGATGGCCCACAGCCCGTCGCGCTCAAGGTGGTAGGCATCGTCGGAGAACTTGGGCAGATGGCCGGTGCTGGTCATCGTCTCGGTGCGCACCAGCGTCGGCGGACGGATCTCCTCGTAGGCGTCGCGGTTGCGGTCGAGCCCGTAGTCGATGAGGGCCCGCACCAGCCGAGCACCCAGCCCGCGGTACATGGCGAACATGGCGCCCGACATGCGCACCGCCCGATCCACGTCGAGGATGCCGAGTTCGGTGCCGACATCCCAGTGCGGCACCCGCTGATGCTCGCTGTACGCGTCCGGGTCGTAGCCGACGGTTCGCACCACGACGTTGTCGTCGGGGCCGGATCCGTCTGGACAGTCCTCCGCCGGGAGGTTGGGCACGAACAGCAGGATCCGGCGAATCCACTCCGACAGTTGGTCGGCCTCGGCAGCCAATTCGTCGATGCGGTCGCCCAGCTCGCGGCTGCGAGCCCGCAACTCCTCAGCCTCAGCGGCTCGGCCGTCACGAAACAGTGCGCCCACCGATGCCGAGATGCGCTTGACCTCCGCCCGCAGCTCGTCGGCCTCGCTCACCACGCGGCGGCGACGTTCGTCGTGGGCTATGACCTCATCGAGGGGCGCGGTGGGCTCGCCCCTGCGGGCGACACCGGCCTTGACGGCGTCGGGTTCAGCCCTCAGCTGGCGCAGGTCGAGCACGGAGGAGACGGTACCGGCTCAACGGTTTCACAAGAACTTCACCCGGTGTTTGCCGGGTCGCGGCCTGCCGCGTTTTGCACAGCTGTGGATTAGGTGCCAAGATGGCGTGTCCCCGATTCGGCGCCGACGACGGCACCGACACCTGCGGCCGTGCTGAGGAGCCGGCTCGCATGGTGGACGGCCCCGGCGCTCGCTCAAGGGACGACACAACAATCATGACACCCACAGCACGCGCCAACACCCGCCGACCGAAGTACGAACCCAGCGATCGAGAGCGATCAGTCCTCGATCAGGTCGAGAACCCGCGCTATGACCGCCAGATCGTCAACGGCCTCGACCCGTTTATGCAGGGGAACGCGCCCGAAGGCATGGGCGGCTTCTACACCCCGGTCGAACTCACCGATCTGAAGCGGCTCAAGGGGACCAGTCGCGACGTCGAAGACCGGATGCCGGTCAAGATCACCCGCCACTACTTCGAGATGGCCCGCCACAGCGATGCACTCCAGAAGCTGGTGAAGGCGTCGCCGGACGAGACCGTGAACCTCGACGGCGAGGAGGACCCGGGCGGCCAGCTCGACTACAGCCCGGTGGAAGGGCTGCTGCACAAGTACGAGATGGCCCTGCTGTATGTGATCTCGACATGCTCGGCCCACTGCCGGTTCTGCTACCGCGAGGAGCTGATCGCCCGCAAGGACATCGAACGGTCCGACGGCACCGTCAAGAAGAAGGGCCTCGCCAACCTGGCCGAGGTGACCGACTACATCCGGGCCCACAACGTCGCGGTGGAGGCCAACGGCGGCCGCCACCCCGAGACGGGCCGGCCGAAGCTGCGAGAGATCCTGCTGTCGGGCGGCGATCCGATGGTGCTGCCCAACTCCAAGCTGGCCGGCTGGTTCGCCGCGCTGGCCGAGACAGGCGCGGAGGCCATCCGGGTGGGGACCAAGGAGCTGGCCTTCCATCCCGATCGCTTCGACGCGGCGTTCCTGTCGATGATCGACCGGTTCCATGAGGTCTACCCCGATGTGGCCCTGCGGCTGATGGTGCACTTCAACCATCCCGACGAACTGCTAGCCAAGGGCCCCGACGGCAGCTACGCCTGCGACGGTCAGGGCCGCTTCCGGTGGAACCCCCGCACGCGTCGGGCCGTAGACGCGGTGGTGTCGCGGGGATGGATCAGCGTCGAGAACCAGTCGCCGATCATCCGGGGGGTCAACGACGACGCCGACGCCCTGCGCCTCCTTCAGCGGACCCTCAAGTCAGCCGGCATCGAGAACCACTACTTCTTCGGCGGGCGCAACATCGTGGCCTACAAGTCCTTCAACGTGCCCATCGAGACAACCTGGCGGCTCCTCAACGAGTCACAGCGCGGGCTGTCCGGGGTGGAGGCCCACGCCCGGCTCGCCTGCGTGCACTTCAAGGGCAAGACCGAGGTCGCCGCCGTCACCGACGAGCCGATCCCCGGATTGCCGGGCGCCGAGAACGGAGTCGTGATCTTCAAGGTGCTGCGCAGCCCTGGCGACGCAGCCCAGCGGGGCAAGGTGGCCATCGTGGGACGCAACCCCGAGGCGCTGTGGTTCGACGACTACACCGACCGGGTGATTCTCGACGAGGCCGGCCTGTTCGACTACTACCGCCGCCCCGGACCCGTCGCCGACACCTCCAGGAACGGCTCAGCACCCTCGCCCACCATCCCACCTCGGCGCACCCCGGCGGACCGCCACCGCGACGAGGAGATCCACAAGCACCGAACCGCCCCCCAGCCCAAGCGCTAGCCCGGGCAAACCCCCGCCTCCGCAACACGCCGCAGTCTCGCGCCGGTTGGATCGGTCAGGCGGCGACGAGTGAGTCGAGGTGGGTGGCTAGGTGGTCGACCAGGTCGCGGCTGTCGTCGGCGGCGCCGTGGATGAAGCTCGACTTGCGCTTGCGCAGGAAGTTGAGTCCTAGGACGTACAGGCCTGCGGACTCGCGCACCACGCCACCGTCGTGGCGGATCTGGCCCTTGTGGTCGAGCACGGGCACATGCAGCCACGAATAGTCGGGCTTGAACCCGGTGGCCCACACGATGGTTCGGATCTCCCCGCCGGCCAGATCCAGCTTCAGAGGCGGCGAAGACGGAACCCGGGTGGGCTCGAACCGCTCCGGCGGCCCGACCTCGTCGAGGCCGCCCTCGGCAGCCCACTCGTCGAATGTGTCCAGCAGGCGGCCCTGCTTCAGGTCAGCCAGCTCGCACTTGTTGGCCAGCGATCCCGACAGCAGGGCCTCGCTGCCCCGCACCGCCTCAAGCCGCCCTACAAGGCGCACGCCGGTGTCGGTGAGGGCGTTGAGGTCGAGGGTGGCCCGTTCGGGTGTGCCCACCAGCTGCGGCGACGGGGTGCGCCGCACCCGCACCACATCGTCGACTTCGTCGTAGCGCTCGTCATTGAGGCCGGAGCGCTCCATCCACCACAGGATGTCGCGGCCCCGGTACAGCCGGGGCATGCGCACATGCTCGCCGACGGCCACGGTGACGGGGCGGCCCGAGCGGTGGATCTCATCGGCGATCTGCACTCCGGTGGCCGAGGCGCCCACCACCAGCACGCCACCGGGGGCCAGACCGTCGGGATTGCGGTACTGGAACGCGCCGAGAGCGGTAATGGACGCAGGCAACGCACCGCCCAAGCTGGGAACCTTGGCCGTGTTGAACCCGCCCGAGGCCAGCACCACGGTGTCGCATTCCCAGCGGCCCCGGTCGGTGTCGACGATGTAGCCGCCGCCGCGGCGCCGCACGGACGTGACCGTCGTGCCACCACGGACCGGAGCGTCGATGAACCGGGCGTAGTCCGACATGAAGCCGATGACCTCAGGCATCGACATGAAGCCGTCGGGATCATCACCGCCGCAGCGTCCGTAGGAATAGCCGGGCAGTCGGGTCTGCCAGTTGGGTGTGAGCAGCCGCAGCGAGTCCCACCGCTGAGTGCGCCACGAGTTGGCCACCTCACCGCGCTCGATCACCACATGGTCGATCGAGCGTTCGGTGAGGCGCCGGCTCACAGCCAGGCCGGAGTGCCCGGCCCCCACCACGACAGTCGTGGTCCTCATGCAGCCACCGGACTGCCTCGACGGTGCAGGCGCAGGCCCGTGATCAGTTGACCTCGACGCTGACGTTGGTCGGGTTGGTGATGATGTCGTACACCGCCGACCGCTTCTGGGACTGCGCCACCAGCGCCCGGATCTCGTCGGGCGTGGCGTCGGCGTCGATGTCGTAGGAGACCTTCACGTCGTTGAACCCGTTGCGGACGTCGGGGTCGCCGCCGAGGATTCCCAGGATGTCCATGCTGCCCTCGAGGGTGGCCTTCACCGACCGCAGTTGGATCTCACGGTTCTGGGCCACGGCGGCCACGCCGGCGGTGAGGCAGCTGGCCAGCCCGGCCAGTACCAGCTCGACGGGAGTGGCTGCGTTGTCCTCCGCGCCGAACACCAGGGGGTGATCGGCCTCGAAGCTGAAAGCGGAACGATGCTGGTGCTCGGCGCCGAGCCCGTGGTAGCTGTCCACCGAGGATCGGCTGTGGGTGCCGTTGATCCACTCGTTGGTGGCCTTCCAGGTGAACTGGGCCGCGTCGCGTGCCTCGGAGAGGGCTTCACGAGCCCCCAACAGGTGTTGGACGTTGACGCCGTTGTCGACGGTTGCGGTTGCGGTTGCAGTGGTCATGGTGTTGGTCGTCTCCTCTAGTCGGTGGCGGGAAATGGCCGGCACGACCTCGGGGCTGCGCGCCTCGGTCGCGCCGGTGACAACGCACTGTAGAGGTTTCCACGCCGAAACCCGACAAATCCGATCAACTTTTACCCGATTCGACGGACCGGGGCTGCGGCGTCGCTCGGCCGCGCTAGAGACGGGGTTCGGTGGGCGGGGGTCCCAGTCGCTCGAACTCGGCCTCCACATCGGCGGTGGTGATGGTGTCGGCCGCGAGGCGCCGGCGTCGCTCGGCCGCGTCGGCGTGGCGCTGCGCGGTCGAGTAGCGGAAGAACCGGATGGCTATGAGAGTCCACAGGTAGAGGCCGCCCAGCACCTTCATCACCGCGCCGGCCGCCTGCTGATCGGCCGTCACCGAGATGCCCCACAGCCGTTGGGCGTGGTCGTAGACGGGGTAGACCGAGCCCTCCGCGAAGGTGAGCCAGGCGGCCGGCACGGTCGGCACGATCGACATGGCGAACAGGTACACCATCTTCATCGGCTCCGAGAGGTGCAGCTCCCGCAGCGGTCCGACCACGGGCATCCACATGGCCAGCGCGCTGGCGAACATCAGCAGGTGCATGGCGTAGTGGAAGGGGCCGCTGCGCACCGAATACTCCACCAGAGTGCTCCAGTGCATCAACCCCTGCAGCGCGTTGAAGACCACCCCGGCCACCAGCGGATGCACCAGACGGCGAATGACCCTCGCCGTGCGGGAATCCTCGACCAGGATCAGCCGGGCCAGCCATTCAGGCACAGCCATCAGCAGCAGCGGCGGCACCACGAAGCTGATGAGCAGGTGCTGCACCATGTGCACCGAGTAGAGGTACTCCTCGGCGATGTCGTGCATGGGCCAGTCCGCCGACACCCAAAGCAGCACAACACCGGCGACGAAGCACAGCCGCTGGCGCCTACCAACGGCCTCCGTTGCGGCCGGAGCGGCGACCGGGGCCACCACACGGACCACGTAGAAGCCGAGGCCGACCACCGCGGCCACCATCAGCCACACCTCCGGGTGGAACTGGAAGCGCCAGGCGTCGGTCGCGGCCAGCGCGCTCACCATGTCCCGCTCTTGTTCGCTGCGCTCACGGGCCGCTCGGGCCACGGCCTCGCTGAACTCGTCGCGAGACTCGCATGGATGCTGTTCACCCGCTCGGCCTCTGGGCTACACCCAGAATTCGAAGACCGTCAGGGTCACCAGATACACGCCGACAGCCAGGATCAGACCGGCGCTGAACATCCGGCCGAACAGCTTGCTGTCGAAGCGCAGGTGCATGAACCAGGTGGCCACCAAATAGAACTTGACGATCATCATGAAGATCAGCGACGGCACCAGCGCCACGCCCCAGTCGAGAACCGTCTCGAAGTAGGTGAACACCTCGAGCGCGGTGATGACGGCGAGAGCGATGGCGATCTTGACGTAGGCCCAGTCCGACGGGTGGGAATGGCCCTCCTCGTCATGGTGCTCGCCGGCGGTGGCAGCCGCTTCGGAATGATCGTAGGCAACGGTGTCGGTCATCGGATCGGGTCGCTCATGGCAATGGGGTCGGTCATCGGATCGTGTCGGTCATGTGAGGGTATTGCTCATGGGGTCAGTCGGCGGGAATCAGGTAGATCACCGTGAAGATGAAGATCCACACGATGTCCACGAAGTGCCAGTAGAGGCCGACGATCTCAACCGTCTCGGAGTTGCGTTGAGTGAGCTTGCCCTTCAGCGAGGCGACGAACAACGACATCAGCATCACGATGCCGAGGCTCACATGCACGCCGTGGAAGCCGGTGAGGGTGAAGAAGGCGCTGCTGGCCGGGTTGGTGGTGAAGGCCACCCCCTCACGCACGAATGCGGTGAACTCGTATACCTGCCCGCCGACGAACACGCCGCCCAACAGGGCCGTGGCCAACAGCCAGGTGCGGCCGGCCTCCGGTTCGCCGCGCGACACCGCTGAGAGGGCCAGAACCATGGTGAGCGAACTCATCAGCAACACGAACGAGCTCACCGACGTGAACGGGATGTCGAACACGTCGGTGGGCAGCGTGCGGCCGTTGCCGCGGGTCTTGTACAGCAGGTAGGTGGAGATCAGCCCGCCGAAGAGCAGGCATTCCGAACCCAGGAACACCCACATGGCCAGCTTGGTGTGCGACAGGCCGGTGGTAGTGGCGTGAGGATCGTGATCGTGACCGTCGGCGTCGACTGCGTGGTCGACCTCAGCCATCAGGGGTTCCGCGCTCATGGCTGGATCCCCCGCACGCGCTTCGCCCTGCTCGCCGGTCGCCGCCACTCGGCGCCGCCCCTTTCGCCGCGGGGTGCGGTCAGTGCGGCGGCGTTCATGAGTCGTGACCTCCGGCTTGGTCGTCCTCGTTCTTGTCGTCTTCGTGGTCTTCGTCGTGGTGGTCGTGGGTGGCGTCGGGGTCGTCTACTGGTTCCATGGCCCACGAGTAGAGCGACGCGATCGTCACCAGCGCGCCTATCAGCGCCAACCAGAGGCTGAAGATCAGGCCGTAGCCGATCAACGGCAGGCCCACGGCCACCGCCAACGGCCAGAACGACGGCGACGGCAGATGTACGCCGGTCGCCTCGCCGGTCTGGGCGGCCTCTTCGGCGGTGGCCACCCGCACCACCTTGCCCTCGTCGTTCTCGGCGTACTTGGTGTGCCACCAGTCGTCGCGGCTGTGGACCTGCGGCACGGTGTCGAAGTTGTGGACCGGCACCGGCGACGGGATCGACCATTCGAGGGAGCGGCTGTCCCACGGGTCCGGCCCCGGCAGCGGCAGATGGGGGGCGTCGCGTTTGGACTTGACCACGTTCCAGATGAACAGCAGCACCGCCACCGCGATCAGCAGCGATCCGACCGTGGCCGCCATGTTCCAGAACTCGAAGCCGTATCCCCGCGCGTAGGTGTCGATCCGGCGCGACATGCCCTGCAGGCCCAGAATGTGCATCGGTCCGAAGGTGAGGTTGAAGCCCACCAGCATGATCCAGAAATGCCAGTTGCCGATCCGCTCGTTGAGGAAGTGCCCCCAGATCTTCGGCCACCAGAAGTACATGCCCGCGAACAGGCCGAGCACGCCGCCACCGAAGATCACATAGTGGAAGTGGGCCACGATGTAGTAGGTGTCGGTCTGCTGGGTGTCGGCCGGGGCCACCGAGTGGGTCACGCCGGACAGACCGCCGATGGTGAACATGGCCACCGTGGCCACCGCGAACTTCATGGCCACCGTGAATCTCAACTTCCCGCCCCACATCGTGGCAAGCCAATTGAGAACCTTCACCCCCGTCGGCACTGCGATGAACATGGTCGACAACGAGAAGGCGGCCACCGAGATGGGGCCTATGCCCGACACGAACATGTGGTGGGCCCACACCCCCCAGCCCATGAAGCCGATGGCTATGCCCGAGAACACCATGAACTCGTAGCCGAACAGCGGCTTGCGGCTGAAGGTGGGGATGATCTCCGACACCACCCCGAACGCGGGCAGGATGATGATGTACACCTCGGGATGGCCGAATATCCAGAATAAGTGCTGCCACAGCAGCGGATCGGCGCCCGCGTCAGGATTGAAGAACTGGGCGTCGAAGAGCCGGTCGAACATCAGCAGGAACAACGCCACGGTGATCACCGGCAGCGCGAACAGCAACAGGAACTGGGTGATCAGCAGCATCCAGGTGAGCACCGGCATCCGCATCAGCGTCATGCCGGGCGCTCGCATGTTCAGGCAGGTCACGATCAGGTTCACCGACGACACCAGCGAGGCGATGCCCAGTATCTGCAGGCCGATGGCGTAGAAGTCCACGCCGTGGCTGGGCGAGAAGGCCACACCGCTGTTGGTGGAGTAGCAGAACCAGCCGCAGTCGGCCCCGCCGCCGCCCACGATCCACGACGTGTTCAAGAAGATGGCGCCCGACAGCCAGATCCAGAACGAAAGCGCGTTGAGGCGGGGGAAGGCCACGTCTCGGGCGCCGATCTGCAGCGGGATGAAGTAGTTCGCGAAAGCGGCGGCCAGCGGCATGATGAACAGGAACACCATGGTGACGCCGTGCATCGTGTACACCTGGTTGTAGACGTCGGCGCTGAGCACCGAGCCCTCGGGGGCGGCCAACTGAAGGCGGATCAGCAGCGCTTCGATGCCACCGACGAGGAAGAAGAACATGGCCGAGGCGCCGTACAGGATGCCGATGCGCTTGTGGTCGACCGTGCTGAGCCAGTCGCGCCATCCCCGACCCTGTTGGGGACGGGTGAACACGCCGAGAGGCTTCTCGGCGTAGCGGACGGCGTCGCCGGGGCCTAGTTCGAGCGGTGGCTGCTCAGTTATGGCCATTTCACTCCACCTGGGTCGCTTCGATTATCCAGCCGGCGGGCTTGGCGCCCAGGCCTGAAAGGTAGGCCACGAGATCGTCGATCTGCTGTTCGCTCAGGTCGAGGTCGGGCATGCCCCGGTACTGCTCGCCGGGCACCGTGTAGTTCTCCTTGAGGGCGCCGGGGTCTCGCAGCCACGCCTCGAGGTCGGTGCGGTTGAGCGACCCGTCGGCGTTGTAGGTGTTGAGGATCCCGCCCGCGAAGGTGCTGCGGTTGGCGAAGTGGGTCAGGTTGGGAGCGGCCCCGGAGGCCTGATCCGCTCTCTCGAACACATCGTCGTTGACTCCTTCCACCACATGGCACGAGGTGCAGATGCCCGCGAACACCTCCATGCCCGCCAGCGCCTCGGGATCGGTCGGCTCCACCGCGTCGGCGCTGGTGCGGTCCACCCACGTCTGGAAGTCGGCCGGGGTCAGCGCCACCGCCTGCATCCTCATGCGCGAGTGTGACAGGCCGCAGAACTCGGTGCACTGCCCGAAGTAGAAGCCCGGATCGGAGGCCTCGATCTTCCATGGTGAGAAGCGATTGGGAACCGCGTCGCGCTTGCCGTTGAGCGCCGGGATCCAGAACGAGTGGATCACGTCACGCGACGTGATGATCAGCTCGACCTCCTCGCCGGTTGGGATCACCATCTGACCGGAGGTCACGATGTCGGCGGGGGGCAGGGTCTTGGCGTCGCCGTGGGCCCGCAGGTCGGCGAGGTCCACCTGGTCCGAGAAGTAGTAGCGGAACTCCCACCACCACTGGTTGCCCACCACCACGACGGTCGGTTCCCAGGTGACGCTGCGGTCGTCGATGCTGACGACCATGGTGTTGTCCTCGGTGGCGTCCACGGTGGGCAGCGACCACAGCATGATGCCCGCCACCGCGATCATGGTGAGCAGGAACCCCACGGTCCAGCCCACCTCCAGCGGCACATGGCCGTGGGTCTGCGCAGGCCATTCGTCGTCGCCGTCGTAGTTGCGGACCCGGTTCTTCCAGATGAGCCAGACCATGGCGATGGTGATGCCCACGAACACCACCGCCGCGATCCAGAACACCGGCAGCACGCCGCGGCTGTGTAGTTCTTTGGCGATCGGGCCCTGAGGAGCGAACGTGTCGAGTTCGGCGTCGGATGCGCATCCGGTGGCCACGGCCACGCCGGCCAGCGTCAGCGCAGCGGCCAGGAGTCGCCCGGCGGTCCTTCGCATATCAGCCACCGTGATCACCACCGGTCGGCTCGCCGTGTTCTTCGTGCGTCTCGTGTTCATGGTGTGCGAAGTCTCGCTCGCCTGCGACCGCGGCCAGCACTCCGCCGATCAGCAGCAGCAACGCGCCGACCACCCCCAGGGTTCGCATCAGCCGGCGGCCGAGTCCGGGCCGGGTTGCGTACACCCAGGCGCCGCCCAGGATGAGGGCGGACACCACACCGGCAACGGTCACCGCCTCGAGCTGTGACACGGTCAGCAGGATCCGCGAGGCCGCCAGCACCACCACGCCGACGGCGAGCGCTCCGACCACGGGGATCTCGATGGGGGCCATGATCCGGTTGCGCAGTTCCCGGTTGGCCTCGATGTCGCCGGTGGCACGATCAGCCCAGGCGTCCATGGTCCACTCCACCAGCGCCAGCGTGACGAGGGTCAGCCCGAGCACGAACACCATGGGGTGCAGCACCAGCCCCACCGCGGTCGCTCCCACACCGAAGGAGGCCACCACCGGCCAGAAGCTGGGGGTCACCGGTTGGTCGGTCATCACTTCGGCCAGGTTCTGCAGATGGGCCTGAGCGGCCGCGTCGGCGTCGCGGAACGACACCAGCACCAAGCTGACCGTCAACGAGGCCGCGGCCAGCGCCACGAGCACGCCGTAACCGATGTGGTCGCCGACGCCGCCCTTCCAGCCCAGCGAGAGCGGCCCGACATGGTTGCCGCCGGTGGTGTAGCCGTAGGCGAGCGCGGCCACGCAGAACGCTGCGAACAGTCCGAAGAAGAACTTGAATCCGGTGGTGAACACGAGCTTCCTACTTGGTGATGAACACGACGTACCAGACGATGAAGTAGCTCAGCACGCACATGTGCCAGTAGGCGGCGGCCGCTTGCACGCCGTGGGCCAGTTCTCGCCCGAAGGGCCCCATCAGCGAACGCACGGTGGCGACCACCATCATGGCCATGCCGATGATCAGCATGGCGACGAACGAGCCGGTCACCGCGTAGAACAACAGCTCGGCCCGCCCGCCGTCGATGGCGAAGCCGGTGTCGGCGTACACGAACCAGAACTGGTTGACGACCGACGCGCCGAACAGCAGGGTGACTCCCAGCGCGATGAACCCGTGGGGCCGATCCTCGGTGCGGGCGGCCTGAACCGCCCACTGCACGGTCACCATCGACAGCGCCAGCGTCATCATCATCATCCCGGCCGGACCGAGTTCGACGCTGCCCTCCGGGAACCATTCGGTGCCCGCGGCCCGAGCGGCCTGACGCTGCTGGACGTACACCGACACGAGGCCGGCGAAGACGATGAATGCGGCGGCGGCGCCCAGCAGGGCACCGACCACGACCGTACGGGGCCGAGTCGCCTCGGGCACCGGCAAAGCGGTCGTTCTCACGACGCTCTACGCCCCGTCACGGCGGCTGGGCAGGCGGATGCGATCATGACGCTCTACGCCCCGTCACGGTGGCGGTTCGCCGAGCGGTTGCCATCGCAGCCAGAGCCGCAGCCAGACCGGCCACTACCAGAACCGATCCGATGAGGTTGATCACGTTGAACGTCACGTTGACGTCCAGCGCGAGGGCCATCAGGTCCTGATCGTCGGACGCGAACCCCGAGATCAGATCGGTGACCACGAGCAGTCCGCCGCCCACCATCAGAAGCACGACGGTGCCCCGACCGAGGATCTGCGAGATTGAGCCGGTCAGCAGCCTGTCCGGCCAAGTCAGGTGCGCAGTCACCCCGGCCACGAGGCCTGCGACGACCACCCCGTGGAAGACAGCCCAAGTGGCCGCCGTCTCAAGCAGATCAAAGGGCTCGACAACGCGCAGGGCGCCCACCAGCGCGGCCGCGCCGAGAAGCTTGAGAGCCGAGCCTGCACCAACCGTGCGGGCGTCGAGGAGCCGCTCCGGCGTGGCTGTGCCCCGCAGCACCAGTTCGCCGGCGCCGCCGGCCAGCGCCACTATCGGAAGCACCGCAGCCAGCCCGAAGGCCACATAAACCAGACCGTCTCGCAGGTCCTGGGGAGCGGTGAAGTAGTCCTGGGCCCAACCGCCCACGGCCAGCAGTCCGAACAGGCCCACGACGACGGCGAAAATCTCGGGACGACTCGTTCGACCTCCGACCGCGGCACCGACGGACTCGAAGACTATGCCGAGCACCGGCACGGCCATGAGGTAGACGGCCGGCTGCTCCACCAGCCAGTCGAGTTGCTGCCAGATGTCGGGGCCCTCGGCGCGGCCGAAGGCGATCGCGGGCCGGCCCCGCAGGTCGGCGTAGATCACCACGATGTTGGCGATGGCGACGGGCAGCGTGAACAGCCACACCGCGGCAGACACCAGCATCGACCACGCGAAGGGCGGAACGTTCAGCAGGCTCATGCCTGTCTGGCGCAGCGAGATCACGGTGGTGGCCACACACACTGCGCCGACGAGCAGCGCCACGATCACCATGGCGGTGCCGAGCAGCGTGAGCGCGATGGCGTCGTTCTCGTTGCCGGTCACGCCGTCGACGGCGCCCCAGCCCCCGCCGGCGAACACCGACACCACGACGATCAGCGCACCGATCTTCCACGTCCAGAACGACGCCAGCGCAGCCCGGGGGAAAGCGAGGTTGCCCGCCCCCACCTGCGAGGGCACGACCGCCATGGCCACGCCGAGCAGCAGGGGCAGCACCACCAGCAGCATGAACGACACCCGGTACAGGGTCCACATGCGGAAATAGGCGTTGAGGCCGCCGAACATGTCCGCCGGGTCGACCGCCTCGGTGCGTCCGAACGAGAGCAGCGCACCGATCACCGAAGTGCCCAGGGCCAGCAGCAGCGAGGCCACCACGAACAGACGGCCGACCGTCGTCGCATCGCTGGTGACGAAGGGCTGGGCCAAAACCGGGTGGGTCGCCACCGGTTGCGTCGACGCCGACGGCGCGTCAGCGCCGCCGGCCGCGAGGGAGGCCTCGGAGTCCGCGATGGCCGGTTCGGTCAGCGTCATCGGGAGGCGATGCTACACATCACAGGCATGGCCGCCGACAACCGCCGCAGGCGGCATCGTTGAGGGTCGTGGCCCTGCGAGGTCGGACATACGGGCATTTCGGTTATCGGTCGTCCCTAGAACCCGTTACGGAGGAGCACGTCGGCCGCGACTGCGCCGAACAGCAGCGTCACGTAAGCGTTGGACCAGCCGAACAACCGCATCGCCCGGGTGGCGTCGGGCCGGCGCAGCACGTCGAGTGCCAGGCCCACGAAGCCGGCCCCGCTGACGGCCGCGGCCACCAGATAGAAGGCGCCCATTGCGGCCACCGGCACCAGCAGGAACGTGAACGCCACCAGCACCACCGTGTAGGCGAAGATGCGGCGAGCGGTGGGCCGCAGTCCTGACACCGCCGGAAGCATGGGGACGTCGGCGGCCTGATAGTCGCTGCGGTAGCGGATCGCCAGAGCCCAGAAGTGGGGCGGAGTCCAGTAGAAGATCACCGCGAACAGCACTACCGGAGGCCAGTCGAGCGAACCGGTGACCGCGGTCCAGCCCACCAGCGTCGGCACAGCCCCGGCCGCGCCGCCGATCACGATGTTGCGGATGGAGGTGCGTTTGAGCCACAGCGAATAGACGAACACGTAGAACGCAGCCGCGGCCGTGGCCAGCGCCGCCGAGAGCAGGTTCACGAAGGCCCACAGCCACACGAAGGAGCCGGCCGTGAGGGTCGTCGCGAACACGATCGCCTCGGTGTCGCGAACGGCTCCGGTGACCAGAGGTCGGTTGCGGGTGCGGTGCATGAGCCGGTCGATGTCTCGGTCGACGTACATGTTCAATGCGTTGGCGCCGCCGGCCGACATCGCTCCGCCGACCAAGGTGGCCGCGATCAGCCACACCGACGGCAGGCCCCCTTCGGCCAGGATCATCGACGGGACGGTGGTGACCAGCAGCAGTTCAACAATCCGGGGCTTGGTGAGGGCCACGAAGGCCACGGCACGGGCTCGGCGAGGGGCGCGTACCTCGCCGGTCACGGTTCCGGTCACGCCGGGAAGGCTAGGACATTTGACCGCCCATAGGACAGGCTTGGTGCGGAATCTCGTGCCGCCGATTTCGCTCTACCCTCGACCTGTGGCACCGTCGGCCTACACCCGGCTCACCCGGTTCGCTTTGTGGGCGCTCGCGGCCATCGTCGTGACCGGCGTGTCGGTGCGCCTCACCGGTTCGGGTCTGGGCTGTGAGGACTGGCCCACCTGCTCGGAGGACCGCTTCGTCGCCGACCTCGAGTACCACGCGATGGTGGAGTTCGTGAACCGCCTCTTCACCGGGGTCGTGGCCGTAGCGGTGATAGCGGCGGTGCTGGGCTCGTGGCGGCGCCGGCCGCGGCGCGTCGACCTCATCGCGCTGTCGCTCGGCCTGGTTGCGGGGGTGCTGGCCCAGGTCGGGCTGGGAGCGCTGCTGGTCAAGACGGAACTCGATCCCCGCTTCACCATGGGGCACTTCCTGTTGTCGATGGTGCTGCTGTGGAACGCGGCAGTGCTGGACGTCAGAGCCCGCCACGACATCGAGGCCCCCGGCACCACCGGCAGTCCCGACGGCTCGACCCCCGCTGAAAGGCGAGGCGACGCCATGGCCCGGCTGATGCCGTGGGCCGTGCTCGCGGTCGGCGGGGTGCTGCTGGTCACCGGCACCCTGGTCACCGGGGCGGGGCCCCATGCCGGCGACACCCGGGCCGAGCGACTTCCGTTGCTGGTGCGCGAGGTCACCCGCATCCACAGCATCGTCGCGCTGGCGCTGCTAGGGATGGTGGTGTGGACGTGGTGGCGGTTGCGGGCCGCGGACTCGGCTGGGCACGTTCGGATGGGCCGGATCGCGATGCTGCTCGTCGTGCAGGGCGTCGTCGGCTACACGCAGTACTTCACCGGCGTGCCCGTGCTGCTGGTGGGAGTGCATGTGACCCTGGCGTCGATCACCTGGATAGCGATAGTCAAGGCCGCCCACGATCCGGCGGTCACCGCGGCAAGCTCGCCGCGGCTCAACTCAGCCGCCAACGTGGGTGCGGCGGCGGCGCCATGAGGTCACGCCCGCTCTTGTTCGCTTCGCTCACGGGCCGCCCAAGTCACAGCGCCGCTGCCCACGGTCTCGCAAGCTCGGCCTCTGCACCGGTCACGTCGCCGGTGAAGGATCCGGTGGACGTTGCCGATCGGAGGCCCGACTCACCGTGGAAAGTGATCGTGCTCGACGATCCGGTCAACCTGATGTCGTATGTCACCTACGTGTTCCGCAAACTGTTCGGCTATTCGCAGCAGAAGGCTCACCGGCTGATGATGCAGGTCCACACCGAGGGCAGGGCGGTGGTGGCGTCGGGACAGCGCGAGAAGGCCGAATTCGACGTGTACCGGCTCCACGAACACGGCCTGTGGGCCATCCTCGAGCAGGACTGATGCTCGCGGTGCCCGGAGCTGGTCGCTGATGGCACGCCGATTCCGGGTCGGCCCCGACGGCATCCGGGTGAACCTGCGCGACGAAGAGCGCTCGGGCCTGGCCGCGGTGCTCGAGCAGTTCCGGCAGTTGCTCCTGGAGGGCACCGACGCGTCGATGCTGCGCTTCCAGCCGCCGGTACACATCCACGACCCCAGGGCCTCCGACGAGTTCTGGGAGATGGCCGCTGGACCCCTGCTGCGGCACCGGTTGGAGTCCCTTGATGTGGTCGAGGCCGGACTGGCCGGGGCCGCATTGGACGACGAGGCGGTGTCCGCCTGGATTCAGACCCTCAACAGCCTGCGCCTCTACCTGGGCAACACGCTCGAGGTCGGAGCGGCCACGTTCGATCCGCCACGACCGGGCGAGCAGCCTCATGAAGCGGCCCGCTACATGCTCTACGAATGGCTGGGCGGCCTGCTCGATCAACTGGTGAGCACCGCAGCCGGAACCCTGCCTCCCGGCACCGACGACTAGAACCCCGAAGGCCGCCCGCCCAGAGGTCTGAGGCCGATAGCGCACGTTCTGGGCCGGGCTGTCAGCGCGGTAGGCTGGTGCCGTCGGCGAACACCGGCGGGCCCCCATCGTCCAGCGGCCTAGGACGCCGGCCTTTCACGCCGGTAACACGGGTTCGAATCCCGTTGGGGGTGCGAGCAGTCGCGCTGATCGCTAGCGTTTCTGTTTCCGCACGCCCAGCGTGCGAACGGTCCTGTAGATCAGTCTGGAGTGATCGCCACCCTGTCAAGGTGGAGGCCGCGGGTTCAAATCCCGTCAGGACCGCGTTGTCGCCCTCCGGGGCCGGCGACTACCCCGGTCGGGTAGCTCAGTTGGCAGAGCGTCCGCCTGAAAAGCGGAAGGTCCGCGGATCGACGCCGCGCCCGACCACCACTCTGACAACGCCACAGGCCAGGCGGGCGATGCGGGAATTCGACTTGCGAGCGAGACAGGGCAACGCCCGTGCAACCCAGCGAACAACGGCGACCCCCCAGGCGGTCGATGCAGGGGTACGACTTGCGAGCGAATAGGGCGAAGCCCGTGCGAGCAAGCGGACACCCGCAGCGCCCGCCGGAAGCGACCGCCAGGCCGGCTCCTGCCACCGAGCCGGATCCGCACAACCCGATCCACAACGTCTTCTGGAGACGCCACCGAAGCGTCATCGAAGAGGATCTGACACGGCTGCGCTCGGAGCCGCTCACGTTCTTTCCCGGCTTCCAGTTGTCGGGCGAGTTGTCGAGCATTCAGACGCCGGGCGCCTGGGTCATCACCCGTCACGCGCCCATTCTGGAGGTGTCTCGCAAGCCTGAGATCTACTCGTCGGCCCGGGGAGTCACCATCAACGACTTCCCGCCCGAGTTCAACGAGTACTTCAACTCGATCATCGCCATGGACGACCCCCGCCACGCCCGGCTGCGACGGCTGGTGTCGGCGGGTTTCACCCCTCGGATGCTGGCCCGGCTCGAGGACTCGATCCGCGACCAGGCCGCGATGATCATGGACGAGGTCTGCGAGCGGGGCGAATGCGACTTCGTGACCGACGTGGCCGCCCGCCTCCCGCTGCGCATCGTCTGCGACCTGATGGGAATCCCGGGGTCGTACCACGATTTCGTGTTCGACCAGTCGAACACCATCCTCGGCGCAGCCGACGAGGAGTATGTGCCTGCCTTCGGCGACCTGATCACCGCCATCCTCACCGCCGGCGAGGCCCTGACCCAGCTCATGGACGATGTGGCCGAGTCCAAGGTCGGCGTGGAGTCCGAGGACCTGACCAGCATCCTCGTCAACGCGGAAGTCGACGGCGAGCGGCTGACCCGGGCCGAGCTGGCCAGCTTCTTCATCCTGCTGGTGGTGGCCGGCAACGAGACCACCCGCAACTCGATCAGCTGGGGGCTGGTGTACCTCACCGACCATCCCGACCAGCGCCGCATCTGGACCGACGACTTCGAAACCGTGGGCACCAGCGCGGTAGAGGAGATCGTGCGCATCGCGAGCCCGGTCGTATACATGCGCCGAACCGCCCAATGCGACACCGTGCTGGAGGGCCAGCCGATCCAAGAGGGCGACATGGTGACGATGAACTACCTGTGCGCCAACCGCGACGAGTCGGTGTTCGACGATCCGCTGACCTTCGACGTGCGCCGCGACCCGAACCCCCACATCGGCTTCGGCGGCCCCGGCCCCCACTACTGCCTAGGCGCCCACCTAGCCCGCCGCCAGATCAAAGTGATGTTCCAAGAACTCTTCACCCGCATCCCCGACATCCAAGCCACCGGCGACCCCGAACTCCTAGCCTCAGCCTTCATCCACGGAATAAAGCACCTACCAGCAGACTTCACCCCCACCAAGAAAACCCCAACCCAGCATTAGAGGGAAACCCCTCGCCAGCGGCAGCGTGACCCCCCAGGCGGAGCAACCCCCTACGCGGAGCAACCCCCCAGGCGGGCGATACGGGGGTACGACTTGCGAGCAAATAGGGCGAAGCCCGTGCGAGCAAGCGGACACCCGCAGCGCCCACCGGGACAAAGCACCAGCGGGACAAAGCACCCGCCGGGGCGGGCGACCCCCCAGGCGGGCGATGCGGGGGTACGACTTGCGAGCAAATAGGGCGAAGCCCGTGCGAGCAAGCGGACACCCGCAGCGCCCACCGGGACAAAGCACCCACCAGGACAGAGCACCCACCGGGACAAAGCACCAGCGGGAACGAGCCGACACGGGAGCGGTAGGGTTGATCCATGGCGAACCTCAGATCGCACACCACCACCCAAGGCCGCAACATGGCCGGAGCAAGAGCCCTGTGGCGAGCCACCGGCATGACCGACGACGACTTCGACAAGCCGATAGTCGCGATCGCCAACTCCTTCACGCAGTTCGTCCCCGGCCACGTCCATCTACGCAATCTTGGCAAGCTGGTAGCCGAGGAGATCGCGGCTGCGGGCGGTGTGGCCAAGGAGTTCAACACGATCGCGGTGGACGACGGCATTGCCATGGGCCACGACGGGATGCTCTACAGCCTTCCCAGCCGGGATCTGATCGCCGACTCGGTGGAGTACATGGTGAACGCGCATTGCGCCGACGCGCTGGTGTGCATCTCGAACTGCGACAAGATCACGCCGGGGATGCTGATCGCCGCCATGCGGCTCAATGTTCCGACCGTGTTCGTGTCGGGCGGGCCGATGGAGGCAGGCAAGACGAAACTGGCCGGGGTCAGCGTCAAGCTGGACCTGATCAACCCGATGATCTCCGCGGGGGACTCGTCGGTGAGCGACGAGGATCTGTTGGAGATGGAGCGCTCGGCCTGTCCCACCTGCGGATCGTGTTCGGGCATGTTCACCGCCAACTCCATGAACTGCCTCACCGAGGCGCTCGGTCTGTCGCTTCCGGGCAACGGCACGGTGCTGGCCACCCATTCGGACCGTCGGGAGCTGTTCTGCGAGGCGGGCCGTCGGGTGGTCGACCTGGCCCGGCGCTGCTACGAGAAGGACGACGATTCGGTCCTGCCGCGCTCGATCGCCTCCAAGACCGCCTTCGAGAACGCCATGCGCCTCGACATCGCCATGGGCGGTTCCACCAACACCGTGCTGCACATCCTGGCGGCTGCCCGGGAGGGCGAGGTGGACTTCACGATGGCCGACATCGACCGGCTCAGCCGCAGCACCCCCAATATCTGCAAGGTGGCACCGTCCACCGCGGAGTACCACGTCGAGGATGTGCACCGGGCTGGGGGGATCATGGGCATCCTCGGCGAACTCGACCGGGGCGGCCTGCTCGACACGTCGGTGCCCACGATCCACTCCGACACTCTGGCTGACGCTCTCGAAGTGTGGGATGTGATGCGCGATCCCTCCAGCGATGTCGTCGAGTTCTTCCGAGCCGGACCGGCCGGCATCCCCACGCAGGAAGCGTTCAGCCAGTCCACCCGCTGGCCGACGCTCGACGTTGACCGTGACGGCGGCTGCATCCGCTCGGTGGCCAACCCGTACAACGCCGACGGTGGATTGGCCGTGCTCTACGGCAACATCGCCATTGACGGCTGCATTCTCAAGACCGCCGGCGTCGACGAGTCGATTCTGGTGTTCTCGGGACCGGCCAGGGTGTTCGAGAGCCAGGAGGAGGCCTGCGACGGGATCCTCGACGAGGAGCACGGGATTCAGCCCGGCGATGTGGTGATCGTGCGGTACGAGGGTCCCCGAGGCGGTCCCGGCATGCAGGAGATGCTCTATCCCACCTCGTACATCAAGTCCCGCGGGCTGGGAAAGGATTGCGCGTTGTTCACCGACGGCCGGTTCTCGGGCGGGACGTCGGGCCTGTCGATCGGCCACGCGTCGCCCGAGGCAGCCGAAGGCGGCGCGATCGCGCTGATCCGCGAGGGCGACATGATCGACATCGACATCGGTGCACGCACGGTGAATCTGAGGGTGGACGAGGCCGAACTCGAGCAGCGCCGGGCCGACGAGGACGGGCGCGCCGGCGGCTGGCGGCCACGGACCCGCCGCCGCCAGGTGTCAGCCGCGTTGCGGGCCTATGCCGCCATGGCCACCTCGGCCGACAAGGGTGCAGTGCGCGACGTCGACCGGCTTCAGCAGTAGCGCAGCCGAACTCGACGCCGCCTGAGACCGGGTCGCAAGGCGCGTCGGGATCAGTCGGAGCGGATCGGCGGGGCGTCGGGACGCACGCAGCCCTCAGCGACGGCGCAGGCCGCCACCGCGCTCGCCACCCGGGAGGCGACCCTTCTGTCGAACACCGATGGCACGATGTAGCTGGGATCGAGATCCTCGTCGTCGATCACTTCGGCGATGGCTTCCGCGGCCACGGCCTTCATCCGTTCAGTAATGCAGGTCGCACCGGCATCGAGCGCCCCGCGGAACACGCCTGGGAAGGCCAAGACGTTGTTGATCTGGTTGGGAAAGTCGGACCTTCCGGTGGCCATTACCGCCGCGAGGCCGTCGACCTCCTCGGGACGTATCTCCGGATCGGGGTTGGCCATTGCAAACACGATCGGGTCACGGGCCATGGACCGCACATCATCGGCGCTCAGCAGTCCAGGCGCCGAAAGGCCGACGAATGCATCCGCGCCGCTCATCACTTCTGAGAGCGATCCAGTCTTGCCTCCTGCGTTGGCGTTGTGAACGAACCACTGCTTGGCAGAGTTCAGATCATCTCGACCGGCATGGATGGCACCGACTCGGTCAACGCCGACAATCTCCGCTACACCCGCGGCGTGAAGCATCTTTGCCACCGCCAGACCGGCCGCGCCGGTGCCCGAAACGACAACCGAGATGTCATCGATCCGTTTGTCGACGATCTTGAGAGCATTCCAGAGTGCAGCCGTGGTGACGATGGCCGTGCCGTGCTGGTCGTCGTGAAAGACCGGAATGTCGAGCGCCTCGATGAGCCTCTCTTCGATCTCGAAAGCCGCGGGCGCAGCTATGTCCTCGAGGTTGATGCCACCGAACGACGGCGACATCCGCACGACGGTCTCGACCAGTTCGTCGGGAGTGGCCACGTCGAGGCAGACCGGGAAAGCGTCGACCCCTCCGAACTCCTTGAACAGCAGGGCCTTGCCTTCCATGACGGGCAGGGCGGCGGCCGGACCGATGTCTCCGAGCCCGAGAACGGCCGTGCCGTCGGTGACTATGGCCACGATGTTCTTGACCATCGTGTGGGTGTGCCGCAGCATCGGCTCCCGATGGATCGCGTTGCACACGCGAGCCACCCCGGGCGTGTACGCCATGGCCAGATCGTGGGCGTCACCGACCGAGCACAGGGCGTTGACCTCAATCTTTCCGCCCTCATGAAGCCGGAACGTGCGGTCCCACCAGTCGAGCACGGTGACGCCGTCGAGGTCGCTGACAGCGGCAACTATGTGACGGGCGTGGTCGACAGACTCGGCGAGCACGTCGATCTCGCGCATGATGACCGGACCCTTGGCCTCGAAGCCGGGGATCGCGGCGATGTTGCCTCCCGCGTCACCGATAGCGGTGGCGAAACGGCCCAGTGTTCCGGGACGGTTGCCCAGCGACACCTTGATCGTGATGGAGTAGGCCGGAGTCGGTGTTCCCAAGTCAACTACCTCTCAAATTCAGTGAACACTCATTCGAGCGGCGACGCCCTCTATTGTCTGACAACTCAGGCGACGGATGCCGGACATCGCCGGGATTTTATCGGTGAATCACACGGCATCGATCTTGATCGATTCTGTTGTTGTGACTGACGCTCAGCGTCACTATCGTTCGCCGTCGAACCTTGAACCGTTGAAAGGAAGCGGAGTAGTGGTACGTCAAATGACAGATGAGCATAAGGCTGCAAATGCCAAGGCCCGTGACGAGAACCGCGCGGTGGCCGCGTATCTCGATGGTTTGGAATCCAATCGTCCACGCCCGGGCCGCAGGCGCACTGCCGAGTCCATCCAGAAGCGGATGGAAGCAATCGGCGAAGCTCTGGAGTCGGCCACACCGATACGACGGGTCCAGCTGGTCCAAGAACGCATCGACCTTGAGCGTGCCCTCAGCACGCCCGCGGAAACAGTCGACATGAGTGCGCTTGAAGACGCTTTCGTGGACGTTGCGGTGTCCTACAGCGGCCGAAAGGGAATCACATACGCGGCATGGCGAGAGGTGGGCGTTCCTGCTGCGGCTCTGAAACGCGCCGGCATCTCCCGCGGCGGCGGCTGACAACCTGTGTTTTGGCGGTGGTCCTGTCACCGATAAGGCGACAAGACCACCGACCGTCTACAGCTTCATAGTCGAACTTCGGCTCTCTGGGCTGCCGCCCGCGGGTGACGGGCCACCACGCCCCGGGCCGCCGCGACCACGCGTGCGGTCTGTTCTGGTGCCGTTCCCGCGAAGCGTTCGGGGCTTGCCATCAGGCGGGCCAGGTCGGCACGGTCCAGCGGCACCCGCTCATCGGCTGACAGCTGATCGAGCAGCTTGTCGAGGTCGACTACTTCGTGGCCGCCGGCTTGCTGGGCGGCGCGGCGAGTGGGTTCGGCCAGCACTGCATGGGCGGTCTCGCGTCCCACACCGGCGCGAACCAGAGCGCTGAGCAGCCGGCTGGTGGCCAGCAGCGGCCGGTAACGCTCGAACTCGGCAGCCAACGCGTCATCGTCGACGTGCAGCTCCTCGAGCACCTCCAGCGCGGTGTGGAACAGGCCGTCGGCTGCACTGAAGGCATCGGGAAGCATCACTCGCCGGGCGGCGGAACAGCTCACGTCGCCTTCGTTCCACTGGCGCCCAGCCAACGAGGCCGCCATGGTGAGATGCCCGTCGAGCACGGCGCTGAGCGCGCCGATGCGCTCCGAGGAGCGGGCGTTGGCCTTGTGCGGCATGGCCGACGAGCCGACCTGGCCTTCACGGAACCCTTCCGACACGAGGCCGTGGCCGGCCATGAGCCGCAGTGTCGTCGCCAGCGACGCCGGCGGTGACGTGGCCTGCACCAACGCGGCCACCACATCGAGGTCCAGCGAGCGGGGGTAGATCTGCCCTGAGGCGTCGAGCACGCCGCCGACACCGAGATGCTCGGCGACGAGGCGCTCCAACTCATCGACTGCTTCGGGCGAGCCGAGCAGGTCGAACTGATCGAGGCGAGTCCCGACCGCCCCCTTGATGCCGCGCAGCGGGTACCGGTCGAGCAGCTCGCAGATCCGGGTGTGTCCGAGCATCGTCTCCGCGGCCGCATCCGCGAAGCGCTTCCCCAGAGTCGTGGCCTGCGCGGCCACGTTGTGGGTGCGCGCCACCATCACCGTCGAGGCGTGGGCTTCGGCGAGGTCGGCCAGCCGGGCGATCACGGCCACGAGGTCGTCGCGGATCACCTTGAGCGAATCGTGGATCACGAGCTGTTCGGTGTTCTCGGTGACGTCGCGAGACGTCATGCCCAAGTGAATGGACTCATGGCCCGCGAGAGCGCAGAACTCGTCGATCCGGGCCTTCACGTCGTGGCGGGTGACGGCCTCACGAGCCGCGATCGACTCAAGGTCGACCACCTCCACCACCGCTTCGTAGGCATCGACGACGGACTGTTCGACCTCGAGGCCGAGTCGGCGCTGAGCCTGCAGCACCGCCAGCCACAGTCGACGCTCCAGCACCACACGGCGCTCCGCCGACCACAGCGCCCGCATCCGTTCGCTGGCGTAGCGGCTCGCCAGCACGTTCGGGGTGACCCCGACGCCCACGCCGTCAGGGCGCTTTCTGATCGTCGAGAACGTGGCGCCCCACCGTCAGGCCGCTTCCTGCCAGTAGAGGTATTGGCTGCGGCCGGGGCCGACCCCGACGAGGCGGATCGGCACCCCGATGCCCTCCTCGAGGAAGGCGATGTAGTCGGCGGCCGCGGCCGGAAGCTCATCGGAGCTGGTGAGGCCGCTCAGGTCGGTGCTCCAACCGTCGAGCTCCTCATACACCGGCACCGCCTTGTGGATCACCGACTGGTGGTAGGGCATGTGCTCGTAGCGCTGGCCGTCTAGTTCGTAGGCCACGCACACCTTGACGCGGTCGAGGCCGTCGAGCACATCGAGCTTGGTGAGGGCCACCTCGGTGAGGGAGTTGAGCCGCACCGCGTGGCGCAGCATCACCAGGTCGAACCAGCCGGTGCGGCGGCGGCGGCCGGTATTGGTGCCGAACTCGCCACCGACATCGACAAGGTGGTCGCCGACCTCGCCGAACAACTCCGTGACGAAGGGCCCCGACCCGACCCGGGTGACGTAGGCCTTGGCGATTCCGATGATCCGATCGATGTGGCGCGGTCCGACTCCGGCGCCGATGCAAGCACCGCCGGCCACCGGATTCGACGACGTGACGAAGGGGTACGTGCCGTGATCAAGATCAAGGAAGGTGGCCTGAGCCCCCTCCAGCAGAACCTGTTGGCCCGACTCGAGAGCCTCATGCACCAGCGCCACCGTGTCGCAGATGTGGGGCGCGAGACGGGCCGCACACTCCTCTAGATACTCGTCGATGATGTCGTCGGCTGCGATGGGCAGGCGGTTGAAGACCTTGGCCAGCACCTTGTTGGTGTGAGCCAGAGACGCTTCGAGCTTGGCGGTGAAGATCCTCGGGTCGAGCATGTCCTGCACCCGCAGCCCGATGCGCATCGACTTGTCGGCATACGCGGGTCCGATGCCCCGCTTGGTGGTGCCCAGCTTCGCCTCACCGAGATGGCGCTCGTGCAGCGCGTCGAGTTCCTGGTGGTAGGGCATGATCAGATGGGCGTTGCCCGACAGCCGCAGCGAGCCGCAGTCGACGCCGCGGGCTTCCAGTGCGTCCATCTCAGCGATCAGCACCCTGGGATCGACGACGACCCCGTTGCCGATCACCGGCGTGATGTGGTCGTACAGCACTCCGCTGGGTATCAGCTGGAGTGCGAAGGTCTCGCCGTGAACCACCAGCGTGTGCCCGGCGTTGTGGCCGCCCTGGTAGCGGACAACCATGTCCATCTCGGCAGCGACGAGGTCGGTGAACTTCCCCTTCCCCTCGTCGCCCCACTGGGTACCAACGACGACGGTCGCAGGCACGGCGCTCTCCTTGCAGCGGCGGGCGTTACCGTGCGATTGTACTGCCTTGCGGGCCCGCTTCGTTGCGCTCGCAGGGCCACGGGAGCCCTGAACTCAGGCTCGGCCTGCGGTCAGCGAAGGACGATCGAAGCGTCCGTCTCGCCGGGGCGATCCACGTCCACGACTACTCGGTCGTCCGCGCTGTAGTCACCCTGGAGCATGGCCACCGCGAGCGGATCGCCGATGGCCCGCTGAATCAGGCGCTTGAGGGGCCGAGCCCCGAACGCCGGCTCGTGACCGGCCCGGGCGAGATGGGCTTTGGCCGCATCGGTCACCTCCAGATCCAGGCGCCGCTCACGCAGGCGGTCGGCGAGCTGGGCGAGCTGTATGTCCACGATGGAAACGAGATCGTCGGGCATCAGGGGCCGGAAGCGGACAATGTCGTCGATGCGGTTCACAAACTCGGGTCTGAAGAAGTTGCCTGGCTCGCCCTCGAGGTTCGACGTCATGATCAGCACGACGTTGGTGAAGTCCACCGTGCGTCCCTGACCGTCGGTGAGGCGACCGTCGTCGAGGAGTTGCAGCAGCACCCCGAACACCTCCGAGTGGGCCTTCTCCACTTCGTCCAGCAGCACCACCGCATAGGGGCGGCGGCGGACGGCCTCGGTGAGCTGGCCGCCGGAGTCGTGGCCCACGTATCCCGGCGGGGCGCCGATGAGCCGCGACACGGAGTGCTTCTCCAGGTACTCCGACATGTCGATGCGCACCATGGCACCCTCGTCGTCGAACAAGAACGCGGCCAACGACCGGGCCAGCTCGGTCTTGCCCACGCCGGTCGGACCCAGGAACAGGAAGCTGCCGATGGGGCGGTGGGGATCGCTGAGGCCGACGCGGCTGCGCCGGATGGCGTTGGCCACCACACTCACGGCCTCGTCCTGGCCCACGACCCGTTCATGGAGATGCTCCTCCAGGCGGATCAGCTTGGCGGCCTCGCCCTCCATCAGACGCGAAACCGGCACCCCGGTCGAGCGGCTGACGGTGGCCGCGATGTGGTCGACGTCGACCTCCTCGGTGAGCATCGACGAGTCGCGCTGCAGCTCCGCCAAGCGCCCGGTGGCCTCGTCGATGCGGCGCTCCAATCCGGGCACGATCCCGAAGCGGATCTCGGCGGCGCGTTCCAGGTCGGGCTCTCGCTCCAGGTCGGACCGCTGCGTCTCAAGTTCCTCCTTGAGGGACCGGATGACGCCGATGGCTTCCTTCTCGGCCTGCCAGCGGGCGGTGAGCGAGGACGACTCCTCGACGAGGTCGGCGATCTCACGCTCGAGGTCTTCGAGGCGAGCCACCGACGTGGCGTCGCTTTCAGCAGCAACGGCGACCCGCTCCATCTCAAGTTGGCGCAAGCGGCGCTCCACCACATCGATCTCGGTGGGCACCGAATCGATCTCGATGCGCAGCGAACTGGCGGCCTCGTCGATCAAGTCGATGGCCTTGTCGGGAAGGAAACGACCGGTGATGTAGCGATCCGACAACTCGACCGCGGCGACGAGGGCAGAGTCCTTGATGCGCACCCCGTGGTGGACCTCGTAACGCTCCCGCAGGCCTCGCAGTATGGCCACCGCCGCCTCGACCGAGGGCGGCTCCACCAGCACCGGCTGGAAGCGGCGCTCCAGCGCGGCGTCGCTCTCGAGGTGCTTGCGGTACTCGTCGAGGGTGGTGGCGCCCACCATGCGCAGCGTTCCGGTGGCCAGCATGGGTTTGAGCATGTTGCCTGCGTCCATCGCCCCCTGGGCGCCGCCCGCGCCCACCATGGTGTGCAGTTCGTCGATGAAGGTGACGATCTCGCCTCCGGCGTCGGTGATCTCGCCGAGCACCGCTTGGAGGCGCTCCTCGAACTCGCCGCGGTACTTGGCGCCGGCCACCATGGAAGCGAGGTCGAGCACGATGAGGCGCTTGCCGGCCAGACTGTCGGGGACGTCGCCGTCGACGATCCTCTGGGCGAGGCCCTCGACGATGGCGGTCTTGCCCACGCCGGGCTCGCCGATCAGCACCGGATTGTTCTTGCGGCGTCGGGCCAGGACCCTGATCACTCTGCGGATCTCCTCGTCACGGCCGATCACCGGGTCGAGGCTGCCCGAGCGAGCCTCGGAGGTGAGGTCTCGGCCGTAGCGCTCCAGCGCCTGGTACTGGTCCTCGGGCGCCTTGGTGGTCACCCGGTGGCTGCCCCGCACCTCCTGCAGCACCTTCAACAGCAGTTCACGGTCGAGGTCCATCCGAGCGCCGAGGGCAAGCACCAGATGCTCGGTGGACAGATAGTCGTCGGCGAGGTCGGCGCGCAACCGGTCGGCTTCGGTGAACACGTCATGGGTTTCTCGCGAGATCCCGACCTCGGACCCGTAGGCACGGGGCAACATGGCCACTGCCTGTCGGGCCTGCTCCAGCACAGCGGTGTGGTCGACACCGGCGGAGTGCAGCATGGGCAGCACCAGGCCCTCGGTCTGAGCCAGTAGGGCGATGAGCAGGTGGTCGGGCGTGACCTCCGCATGCGAGGCTGATCGGGCCGCCTCAGTGGCGGCTGCGAAAGCCTCGGTCGTCTTGAGCGTCCAGCGGTTGGGGTCCAGAGCCATGTTCATCGCCTCGTGATCGGTTCAACCACCGAGGCCGGTGCTCGGGTCGCTCGGAAGATGGTCACCGCCCGAGTGGTGGGCACAGCCGGAACGAGGCCGTCGGGGTTGAAGCCCCGAGCGGTCAACTCGGCTATTCGGCGCTCCTGGGCCCGGCGGGCATCGTCGAGTTGGGCCCGCAACTCGGCGACGGTTCGCTCCAGTTCCAGGACTCGCTGCACTCCAGCAAGGTTGAGACCCTCGTCGGTGAGCTCGGCGATGCGCTCCAGTTGCGCCAGGTCGGCGTCGCTGTAGCGGCGGCTGCCCCCGGCGGTGCGAGCCGGCGCGAGCAGGCCCTTGCGCTCGTAGATGCGAAGCGTCTGGGGATGGACCCCGGCCAACTCGGCGGCCACCGATATCACATACACGGCTCGGTGGAAGCGGTCATCGGTCATCGTCATTCTCCATGTCGTTGAAAGGTTGCGTTCATGTCTTCAGGTGAGCCCGCGGGTCCTCGCCTCCGGCGGCCGCCAAGGCCTCCAGCGCTGCCCGTTGCTCATCGGACAGGTTCTGGGGCACCACCACTTCGACTTCGACGATCAGGTCGGCGCCGCCGGTGGCGGGGCTCGCCGGGATGCGAAGGCGCCGTCCCGTCTCGGTGCCGGGCGGGATGCGGATGGTGACCGTCGATCCGTCCAGGGTCGGCACCGGGATCTGGGCACCCAGCGCCGCCTCCGAGAATGTCACCGGCACGCTCAGCGTGAGGTTCTTGCCGTCTCGTCCGAACGTCCGGTGCGGCTTGACGTGGACCCTCACGTACAGGTCACCAGGCTTGGCGCCGATGCTGTGACCGGCGGCGCCCCGGCCCGACAGCTTGATCCTCTGTCCGTCTTTGACCCCGGCGGGTATGCGGGCCTTCACCTCACGGCGCCGGTTCTCCACTCCCCGGCCTCGGCAGGCTCTGCAGGGATCGTCGATGACATTGCCGCGTCCGGCGCAGGCGCCGCAGGGCCGGCTGAAGGAGAACAGCCCCTGATTCTCGTCGTTCACTCCGGTGCCCGCACAGGCGCCGCACGAGCGAGGCTTGGCCGGGGGCTCGGCTCCGAGACCCTCGCACTTGCGGCATCGGGCCTCACCGGTGACGGGCACCGCGATGGTGGTTCCCGACACGGCATCGGCGAAGTCGAGCTTCACCTCGGTCTCGATGTCGGCGCCCCGCTGAGCGGCCGTGTTGCGGCGACGGCCGAACATGTTGCCGAAGAGGTCTCCGAGATCGCCCATCTGATCGAAGTTCACGTTGAACCCGCCGCCGGGGCCCGCCCGGCCGGGTCCGAACGCCCCGGCCATTGGACCGAGGCGGCGCACCTCGTCGTAGGACTTGCGTTTGGAGGCGTCGCCGAGCACGTCGTAGGCCGATGCCACCTCCTTGAAGCGCTCCTCGACCGCGGAGTCGCCGCCGTTGGCGTCGGGGTGCAGCTTCTTGGCCAGCTTGCGATAGGCCTTGGCGATGTCAGAGGCCGAGGCGTCCTCAGCCACGCCGAGGGTCTTGTAGTAGTCCTTCTCGAACCACTCCCGCTGGGGCTCCACAATCACCTCCGCCTTATCCGCGCACCTTCACCATGGCCGGTCGCAGCACCTGGCCGTTCCAGGCGTAGCCGGTGCGCAACACCTCCGACACGATCTGGGCGTCCTGGCTGTCGTCGGTGGACTCTTCGCGCATCACCGCCTCGTGGAAGCCGGGATCGAAAGACTCATCGACGG
>JAJDZO010000156.1 GCA_022824605.1 Acidimicrobiia bacterium | reverse complement strand
GTGAAGGATCGGGTGGTGCTGGAGGCGGGCGTCACCCTTCCGACTGCGCCGGTGGTGGTGGGGGGAGGCCGAGGTGTCGGCTCCGCCGAGGGGTTCGCCCCGCTGGAGGAACTGGCCGAACTGCTCGGCGGGCGGGTCGGCTGCAGCCGGGCGGTCACCAACAACGGCTGGCGGCCCCATTCCGACCAGGTGGGCCAGACCGGCACCCGCATCGCACCCGAGGTGTACATCGCCTCGGGCATCTCTGGGGCCATCCAGCACTGGGTGGGCGCCATGGGCTCCAAGCACATCCTGGCCATCAACATCGATCCCGAGGCCAACATGGTGGTGAAGGCGGACTGGGCGGTGATCGGCGATCTGCACCAGGTCGTGCCTGCGATCTCCGCTGAGATCCGCCGCCGACGGGACCGACCGTGAGCAACCCCGGCGCTCCGTCTCGAATCGGCGCAGACTCCCTAGGGTCATGATGTGACGGTTCAGTCGATCAAGAGGTCGTTCGCGCTGCTGCGAGCGCTGGCGTTGGGGCCGGTGGGCGTCACCGAACTGGCCGAGCGGGTCGACCTGCCCAAGAGCACCGTGGCCCGCCTGCTGGCCTCCCTCGAGGAGGAGCAGGCCGTCGAGCAGACCGAGGCCGGCGGCGAGTACCGGCTGGGCTCGGGGTTGATCGACCTGGCTGGGTCAGCGCCCCGGGGTCGGAACCTGGTGGCCGCGGCCCGGCCCCACCTGTTGGAGCTGGCTGAGAGCCTGGACGAGGTGGCCGGGCTGTCGATCATCGACGGCGGACGGGTCTACTACCTCGACCAGACCGAGTCCTCGTCGAACATCCAGGTGCGGGACTGGACCGGGGAGCACTCCCCGCTGCACGCGGTGCCCTCAGGCTTGGTGATCCTCGCCCACCAGCGCCCCGGCTTCATCGACAAGTACCTGGCTGCGCCGCTGATCCAGTGCACCCCATGGACCATGACCGATCCGGATGAACTCCGCGACCGGCTGGAGCAGATCCGCAGCATCGGCTACTCGTGGGTGTACGAGGAGTTCGCCGAGGAACTCAACTCCGTGGCCGCCCCGATATTCGAGACTTCCGGGACTGTGGAGGCCGCCCTGCATGTGCACGGCCCCGCGTACCGGTTCCCCAACCCCGACGACACCCACGACATCGGCATGGCGGTGATAGAGGCGGCTCGCCGCCTCTCAATGCAGCTGTCGGACTGAAGGCCCGAGCGAACAGCCGAGCGAATCCTTCTCAGGATCGAGCCGCGTCGGCTAGAGCGGCCACCGCTGCGGCGGCATCATCGATTGCGACCCGCTCGGTGTCGCCGGTGGATCGTGTCGTCAGTTCCACCTCACCGTCGGCCACTGCCCGGCCTGCGGTGATCCGCCACGGGACGCCGATCAGCTCCGAGTCGGCGAACTTCACCCCGGCGCGGGCGTCGCGGTCGTCCAACAGCACCTCCACGCCCAGCCCCCGAAGCTCGCCGTAGATCCGCTCGGCGGCGGTGACCGCGGCGTCGTCGCGCATGCTGGCCACGGTGATCACCGCCGCATAGGGCGCTACCGCGGCCGGCCAGATCAGGCCACGGTCGTCGTGGTGCACTTCGGCCACTGCGGCCATGGCCCGGCCGATGCCGATGCCGTAGGAGCCCATAGTGATGGTGCGGGCCACCCCGTCGGCGTCGAGCACGGTGGCCCCCATGGCCTCGGCGTAGCGTCGACCCAGCTTGAAGATGTGGCCGGTCTCGATGCAGCGGACCACCTCCAGCGGCTGGCCGCAGTTGACGCAAGGCTCGCCCGCGGACACCTCCCGCAGGTCGAGCCACTCGCCCACGGCGATGTCGCGGTCGATGTCCACCCCGGAGTAGTGCCAGTCGTCGGTGTTGGCGCCGGTGGCGAGGTTGCGCCGTCCCCGCAGCGCATGGTCGGCCACTATCGGCAGGTCGGTCACGCCTACTGCGCCCAGCGAACCGGGATGGGCGCCGAGGTGCTCCACCGTCTCGGACGGCTCGGCCGCACGGATGTCTGCCGCGCCGGTGCCGTCGGCCAGCTTCTGGAGGTTGAGCTGGTGATCGCCGCGCACCAGCGCCAGCGTGATCGCCCCGTCGAGCACCATCACCATGGTCTTGATCTGGCGATGCGCGGGGGCACCCCCCTCAACCGTCTCAAGTGCGGCGATGGTGCGCACCCCGGGCGTCGGGAAGCGGGTGAGTTCGCTGCTGCCGTCGCCGTCGTCCACCGGCGCCAGCGTCGAGGTGGCCCTCTCCACGTTGGCCGCATAACCGCAGTTGTTGCAGCGGGCGATGTCGTCCTCACCGGCAGGGGAGGGCACCATGAACTCGACCGAGCCGGTGCCGCCCATCATGCCCGACGACGCCTGCACCGCGATGGCGTCCAGCGACAACCGCTCGAAGATCCGGGTATAGGCCTCCCGGTGGACCTCGAAGGCGTGGTCGAGGCCGGCATCGTCGAGGTCGAAGGAGTAGCTGTCCTTCATGGCGAACTCTCGCACCCTCAACAGGCCCGACTTGGGCCGGGGCTCGTCGCGGAACTTCCACTGGATCTGGTACCAGATCTGCGGCAGCGACCGGTACGAGGTGATCTCGGTGGCGATATGTGAGAAGACCTCTTCGTGGGTCATGCCCAGGGCCAGGTCGGCCTCCTTACGGTCATGCAGGCGGAACATCTCGGGCCCCACCGACTCCCAGCGGCCGGAGCGTTGCCAGATCGAGGCCGGGTGCATGGCCGGCAGCAGGAACTCCTGGGCGCCGATCTGCTCCATGCCCCGGCGCACTATGTTCTCGACCTTGTCGTGGACCCGCAGGCCCAGCGGCAGCAGCGAGTAGTGGCCGGCATGGAGCTGGCGGATGAACCCGCCCCGAACCAGCAGCTTGTGGCTGGCCGCTTCAGCGTCGGCAGGCGCGTCCCGCAGCGTAGGAATGAACAGCTTCGACCATCTCATGACCCCGCCACCGTATCGCTCTACGCCCCAGGCGGCCGCGCCTGCCCAACCGTAGATCCAAGCCGTGTTGGTGTCGTACGGTGCTGGTGCGCGGAGGCAGTCCCCGCCCAACGGCAGCGGTAGGGTTGGGGCAGTGAACCGCAATCCGATCATCACCTGCGCGGTGACCGGTGCGGGCGACACCGCCGGCAAGCATCCCGAACTGCCGATCACCCCTACGGAGATAGCGACGGCCGCGCTGGAGGCCGCCGACGCGGGCGCGGCCATCGTCCACATCCACGTGCGTGATCCCGCCACCGGCAAGGGCGCCCGAGAGGTGGACCTGTACCGCCAGGTGCTCGAACAGGTGCGGTCCGCCAACTCCGACGTGATCATCAACACCACCGCCGGCATGGGCGGCGACCTGCTGATCGGTGATCCCGACCCGTTCGAGTTCGGCGCCGACGGCACCGACCTGGTGAACGGCCTTGAGCGCCTGGCCCATGTCGAGGCCCTCAAGCCCGACATGTGCAGCATCGACTGCGGCACATTGAACTTCGGCGAGGGCCACCAGGTGTATGTGAGCACCCCGAACATGGTCCGCGACATGGCCAAGCGGGTACGGGAACTGGGCGTCAAACCCGAACTGGAGATCTTCGACACCGGCCATCTGTGGCTGGCCAACACGCTGGTGGACGAAGGCCTGATCGCCGATCCGCCGTGGGTGCAACTCTGCACCGGCATCCCCTACGGCACGCCCACCGATGTGGGGCTGCTGACTGCGCTGACCCGCCTGCTGCCCGCCGGCGCCGAGTTCACCAGCTTCGCTCTGTCGGCCGATCAGATCCCGTGGGCGGCCCAGTCCGTGCTGCTCGGCGGGCACATCAGGGTTGGTTTGGAGGACAATCTGTACCTTGCCCGCGGCGTTTTCGCATCGAACGCGGATCTCGTGCACCGCGCGAGGCAGCTAGTGGAGGCAATGGGTGCCACAATTCAGTCTCCGGACCAGGCGCGTGACACTCTGTCGCTGGGCTGACGCCCGGGCTGCGTGCAGCAACCGCAAGGAGGAACTCAGCTTATGGGCCGACGATCACTCGACAATCGCTTGCCGCGGCTCACCACACCGATGGTGCGCGACAACGGGAGCCTGAGGCCCGCCACCTGGGACGAGGCGCTCGACCGGGCCGCGGAGGGTTTCAAGGCGGTGCTCGACCGCGGAGGCCCCGATGCCTTCGGCATGTTCAGCTGCTCGAAGGCCACCAACGAGATGAACTATGCGGCGCAGAAGTTCATCCGCACGGCTGTCGGGTCCAACAACATCGACTCCTGCAACCGAACTTGACACGCTCCCTCCGTCGTCGGTCTGGCGACAGTGTTCGGAGCAGGAGGCGGAACCTCGTCCTACGCCGAGGTCGAGGCAGCCGACCTCATCCTGCTGTGGGGCTCCAACGCCCGTGAAGCCCATCCGATCTTCTTCCACCATGTCCTCAAAGCCGTCGCCGACGGGGCCCGGATGTACGCCATCGACCCGCGCCGCACGTCCTCGGCCAAGTTCGCCGACCGCTGGCTCGGCCTGTCGGTGGGCACCGACATCGCACTGGCCAACGCCATGGGACGCGAGATCATCGCAGCCGGGCTGCACGACCGCGACTTCATCGACCATGCCACCAGCGGCTTCGACGCCTACGCGGCCCACGTCGAGTCGTACACCCTCGACTGGGCGGCCGAACAGACCGGCGTGCCCGCCGAGGCCATCCGCGAGATGGCCCACGCCTACGCCACCGCGCCCAATGCCCAGATCCTGTGGACCCTGGGCATCACCGAGCACCACAACGCGGTCGACAACGTGGTGTCGCTGTGCAACCTGGCCCTGCTCACCGGCCATGTGGGACGCTGGGGCTCAGGACTGTGCCCGCTGCGGGGCCAGAACAACGTGCAGGGTGGCGGCGACATGGGCGCCATACCCAACAAGTTCCCCGGCTTCCAGGACGTGGACGACGATGAGGTGCGGGCCAAGTTCGAGGCCGCCTACGGCACCGAGCTCAACGGCGTGCCCGGCAAGCATCTGACCCTCATGTTCGAAGCGATGGAGGCCGGCGAGCTGCGGGCCTGCTACGTGATCGGCGAGAACCCGGCCGACTCCGAAGCCGATGTGGAGCACGCCCGCAAGCTGCTGTCCGGCCTCGACATCCTGGTGGTGCAGGACATCTTCATGACCCGCACCGCCGAGATGGCCGACGTGGTGCTGCCCGCCTCGGTGGCCTGGGCCGAATCCGACGGGACGGTCACCTCCAGCGAGCGGCGGGTGCAGCGGGTACGGGCTGCGGTGCCGCCGCCCGGGCAGGCCCGTCACGACATCGACATCATCGGCGATCTGGCCCGCCGCCTCGGCTGCGACTGGGGCCATCCCAGTCCCGAGGAGCTGTGGGACGAGATGAGGGCGCTGTCGCCGATGCACACCGGCATGTCGTGGGAGCGCTTGGAGGCCACCGGCGGCATCCAGTGGCCGTGCGGAAGCGAGGATCATCCCGGTTCGGAGTTCCTGCACGGTTGGCTGTGGGCCGACGACCTCGAAGGCCACGACCCGGCGCCGTTCAGCGTCACCCACCACGCTCCGCCCAAAGAGCAGCTCTCCGACGAGTTCCCGCTGCGGCTCACCACCGGCCGTGCGCTCGACTCCTACAACACCGGGGTGCAGTCCGGCGGCTACGCCTCTCCGATCCGCTACGGCGACGCCATCGACGTCAACCCGACCGACGCGGCTGAGCTCGGTGTGGCCGACGGCGAGCGGGTGCTGGTCAGCTCGCCCCGGGGCTCGGTGGAGATGGACGTCCGCCTGCAGCCCGACATACCGACAGGGCTCACGTTCACCACCTTCCACTTCCCGGAGTTGGTGGACGCCAACATCTTGACCAACGACGAGTGGGATCCCCGTTCGGGGACCTCCGAGTTCAAGGCGGCCGCGGTGCGCATCTCCAAACTCGACCCGGAACCTGCTCCCGTATAGCCGATGACCGACATCTATCTCGGCGCGGACCGCGCCACTGAGCTTGAGGAGGCCGCGGTCGATGCCGCGCTGCGGACCCGGGGCGTCGACCCGGTGGTGCAGCCCGAGACCGAGCGGCTTTACACATCGGGCCGGTCCCGGCGCCGGGAGCGTCGCCACTTCCTGCTGCCCGCGTTGCACGCCCTGCAGAACGCGGTCGGCTGGATCAGCCCCGGCGGCGTCAACTACGTGGCCGAGGTGCTCGACGTGCCCCCGGCCGAGGCGTTCGGTGTGGCCAGCTTCTACGACCTGTTCCGCACCGAGCCGCCCGACCACGAAGGCGACACCTTCCACGTGTGCGTCGACGCGGCCTGCCAGATCGCGGGCTACGACGACCTGGCCGCCTCGGTGAGGGCCTCGGGAGCTCATGTGCACTTCGGGCCCTGCCTGGGCCAGTGCGAACGGGCTCCCGCGCTTTTTGTGCAGGGATGCGGGGGACGGCCCGACTATGTGCCGGCCGACGCCGAGCCCTTCGTGCTGCCTCAGGCCGGCAATCCGGATCTGCGCCTGCTGCGCCGCATCGGCGTGGCCGACCCGGAGTCGCTGGAGGCCTACCTCGCTCACGGTGGCTATCAGGCGCTGCGCCGCGCCGGCCAGATGGGAGCGGAGGCCGTGATGGAGGCGGTGGCCGACTCGGGCTTGTCGGGCCGGGGCGGCGCCGCGTTCCCCACTGGAGTGAAGTGGCGTGCCGTGGCCGCGGAGACCGGACGCCCCAAGCATGTGGTGTCCAACTGCGACGAGTCCGAGCCGGGCACGTTCAAGGACCGCATCGTGATGGAGCAAGATCCGTTCGCGGTGATCGAGGCCATGACCATCGCAGGCCTGGCCACCGGCGCGGCCAACGGCTGGATCTACATCCGCGGCGAGTACCCGTTGGCTACCGCCCGTCTTCAGGGAGCGATCGACGCAGCCCGGGCGGCGGGGTTTCTCGGAGAGGACGCAGCGGGTACCGGCCACGACTTCGACATCGCCATCTGGCGGGGGGCGGGCGCCTACATATGCGGCGAGGAGACCGCCCTGTTCAACTCGCTGGAGGGGTTCCGGGGCGAGCCTCGCAACAAGCCGCCGTTCCCGACCACCCACGGCCTGTTCGGTGAGCCGACGGCCATCAACAACCCCGAGACCCTGCTCAACGTGCTCGACATCGTGACCGACGGCGCCGATGCCTACCGAAGCCGGGGCACCGAGCGCTCGCCGGGCACCAAGCTGCTATGCCTGTCGGGCAAGGTCGGACGCCCCGGCCTCTATGAGGTGCCCTTCGGCACGACGCTGGGGGACCTGCTGGAGTTGGCGGGCGGCGTCGCCGGCACCGGCGAGCTGCAGGCGGTGCTGATGGGCGGAGCGGCCGGGTCGTTCGTCGGCCCCGACTCGCTGGATCTGCGGCTCACCCTGGAGGACACCCGAACCGCGGGCACCACGCTGGGCTCGGGCGTGGTCATGGCCTTCGACACTTCGGTCGACATGACCGATGTGGTGGTGCGCATCGCCGAGTTCTTCCGTGACGAGTCCTGCGGGCAGTGCGTGCCGTGCCGGGTGGGCGCGGTCCGCCAGCACGAGACGCTGGTGCAGATGCAGAAGCGGGGGGCGCTGTCGCCGGTCCGCCGGGAGCTGATCGACGAGATGGCCGAGGTCATGGTGGACGCCTCCATCTGCGGTCTGGGTCATACCGCCGCGTCGGCTGTCCGTTCGGCGCTCTCGCTCGGCCTGATCGGCGAGGCTCCATCTTCGTGACTCCCGCTCGTGTTGCCTGCCCGCCGCTGTCCGCGGTCGATACCGGTCTGTGGACGCGACCTTGATAGCGTCGGGAATTCCATGACCGCTGCCGGCACCATTACTGAGACCGCGGTCACGCTCACCATCGATGGCCGGCCCGTCGAGGTCGCCGAAGGCTCCACCATCCACGCAGCCTGCGTCGAGGCCGGCATCGATACGCCGACGTTGTGCTGGGCCGAGAACCTCACCCCGGTCAACGTGTGCCGGGTGTGCGTGGTGGAATTGGAAGGGTCTCGGGCGCTGGTGCCGTCGTGCTCACGCCCGGCTGACGACGGGATGGTCGTGCAGACCGACACGGCGCGGGTGCGTCACAGCCGCCGCATGGTGCTCGAGTTTCTGGGCTCGGGGGTCGACCTGAGCCAGGCCGAGGACCTGCAGCGCTGGATGGAGGCCTACGGGGCCGATCCCGACCGTTACGCCGACGAGGACCATCCGGTTGAACGGGTCGAAGAGCCCGTCAAGGTGCAGGACGAGCTCTACATCCGCGACTACTCCAAGTGCGTGCTGTGCTACAAGTGCGTGGAGGCCTGCGGTGATGACGCCCAGCACACCTTCGCCATCGCGGTGGCCGGACGGGGCTTCGATGCCCGGATCTCCACCGAGTTCGATGTGACCCTGCCCGACTCGGCGTGCGTGTACTGCGGCAACTGCGTGGGCGTGTGCCCCACCGGGGCCCTCCAGTTCAAGTCCGAGTACGACCTGCGCCAAGCCGACGAGTGGCGTCCCGAGGACCAGAGCGTCACCCGCACGGTGTGCTCATACTGCGGCGTGGGCTGCAACCTCGAGCTGCATGTGCAGGACGAGCGCATCGTGAAGGTCACCTCACCGGCGGACCATTCGGTGACCAGCGGCCATCTCTGTATCAAAGGCCGCTTCGGATGGCAGTACGTCCACGGCGAGTGAAGCGGCCAGACCCTTACTCGATGCTGTCTCGCCCTTCTGAGCGGCGTTGTCGCGCCCGTCTCGACACCAAGGAGCACCAACCATGACCAAATCGCGTGAGTCCCGCGCCGTGGAGGCTGCGGCTGAGCAGCTGAGGGCCGCGGTAGAAGCGGGCCAGCCCTGTGACCCGGTGCGTGACATGCCCGGTGTCTCGGCCAGCCCCGAGGCCGGGTATTGCGTGCAGCAGGTCAACACTGATCACTGGATTGGGGCCTCAAGGCGCGTCAGCGGCCACAAGGTGGGCCTCACCAACCCCGTCGTGCAGGCGCAACTCGGCATAGACGAGCCCATCTGGGGCGTGCTCTTCGCCGATCGGTGCCGCTCCGACGGCGACGACCTCGGCGGTGCGGCGTTGATAGAGCCGCGGGTCGAGGTGGAGGTGGCGGTGGTGCTCGGGTCCGACCTGGACAAGGGACAACACACTGTGGCCGACGTGGTCGGCGCTACGGCCTACGTGCTTCCCGCGTTCGAGATAGTCGACAGCCGCATCTCGGGCTGGGACATCACCAGCTTCGACATGATCGCCGACAACGCCAGCGCCGGCCTCTATGTGCTCGGCACCCGCCCTGTCTCGTTGTCCACCGTGGATCTGCGCCGGGTGGAGATGCAGCTCACGATCAACGGCGAGCAGGCCGCAACCGGCTCCGGTGCAGCCTGCCTAGGCAACCCCTTGAACTCAGTGCTGTGGCTGGCCGACGCCCTGTGCCAGTACGGCACCCCGCTACGGGCCGGCGAGACCATCATGACCGGCTCACTCTGCGGAATGCTCCCCCTGAGCCCCGGCGACGAACTGCACGCCGAGATCGAAGGCGTAGGCACCGTCGAGACGCGATTGCCCGCTTCCTGAAACTGACCCGCAGCAGACGGGAGTGGAAGCCCCACGGAATTGCGGGAACCTCGTCAGGCGTCGGGGCGACGCTCTCCGCGGCGGCCCGGAGGGGTTGCTGCT
>JAJDZO010000098.1 GCA_022824605.1 Acidimicrobiia bacterium | reverse complement strand
GCGTCGCCGAGCACGTCGTACACCTGGTCGCCGTAGACGCCGCGCTGCTCCTCGATCTTGGCGAACAGCTTCTCGAACACCTTGCCCTCGCGGGTCTTGAAGGCGACCAGGTTCCACAGATGACACGGCAGCTGCTGTCCGATGCGGTGCACCCGCCCGAAGCGCTGCTCGATGCGGTTGGGGTTCCAGGGCAGGTCGTAGTTGACCACCATGTTCGCCACCTGCAGGTTGACGCCCTCGCCGGCCGCGTCGGTGGCCACCAGCACCCGCACGGTCGGATCGACCCGGAACCGGTCCTGGACGGCCCGGCGGTCGTGGCGCTTGATGCCGCCGTGGATCCTGACCACCGCCTCGGGCCGACCGAACTCGGACTCGATCCGCTCGGCTACGTAGTCGAGGGTGTCCTTGTGCTCGGAGAACACGATCAGTTTGCGGGCCGACTCCGAGTCGGTGTCTGACCTCAGGTCGGTGCCCGGTGACTTTGGGTGCGCCTGCGCCGCGAAGCGGTCAGAGCGCAGCAGGTCTCGCAACTCAAGCCACTTGGTGTCGACGCCGCTGCGGCGCACATCGTCAGCCAACCGCACGAGTTCGTTGAGCTCCGCGACCTCGGCCTCCAGCTCCTCCGCGGTTCCGGCCGCAGTCGCCGCGTCGATCACGAGGTCTTCGAGATCCTCCCGCTCTTCGTCGCCGTAGTCGTCGAAGTCGAAGTCCTCCAGGTCGGCGATCCTCACTCCCTTGGGCAGGTCGATCACCGACACCGGCTGGCCCGAAGCGGCTAGGCGGCGCAGCTCCGAGGCCTGCTCGTCGAGGCGGTCGCGACGACGGCGCAACGAGTGGTAGATGGCAGCCGGCGACGAAGCCAGGCGGCGCTGGAGACCGGCCAGCGCGAAACCCACGATGATGCCGCGACTCTTGTCGCCCTCCTCGCTCATGCGCGCCGCCCGGTTCATGCCGTTGCTCACGTAGTCGGTGACCGCCTCATACAGCTCGGTCTCGGGCTCCGAGAGCTCGAAGTTGAGGCTGTGGGCGTAGCGCTGGGGGAACAGCCGCTTGCCCTCGAAGGTGCGCAGGTTCTCCTTCACCAGCCGCCGCATGACGTCGCTCACATCGGGCATGGCCGGACCGTCGCCGTCTGAACCGCCGGTGTCGCGCAGCCGGCCGGCGAAGCGCTCTGCATCGATCAGGGTCATGAACGCGAGGAAGTCCTCGTTCTTGCCGTTGTGGGGCGTCGCGGTCAACAGGAGCAGATGGCGGGTGCACTCCCGCAGCGTCTCCCCCAGCACGAACCGTTTGGTGCGGCGCAGCTCGTCGCCGTAGCGGTGCGCCGACATCTTGTGAGCCTCATCCACGATCACCAGGTCCCAGTCCGATGCCTGGACCTTGGCCATCAACTCCTCGGACCTAGACAGCTGGTCCACCCGAGCGATGAGCAGGTTCTTCTCGGTGAACGGGTTGCCCGTGCGCGACGCCTCCACCGCGGCACGCGACATCAGCTCGAACGACAGGCCGAACTTGTCCCACAGCTCGTCCTGCCACTGCTCCACCAGGCTGCCGGGAGCCACGATCAGGCAACGGGCGACGTCGCCGCGCAGCACCAACTCCCGGATCAACAGCCCCGACATGATCGTCTTTCCGGCACCCGGGTCGTCGGCCAGCAGGAACCGCAACGGCCTCTGGGTGAGCAGCCGGTTGTAGACCGCGTCGATCTGGTGCGGGTAGGGATCAATGTTGGACGTGTCCACCGCCGCGAACGGATCAGCCAGATGAGCCTGCCGCATGCGGCGCGCCTCCGACGCGAGACGGAACTTCGCACCGTCGGCCTGGAAGGTCCAACGCTGCTCGGAAATCTCGGCCAGACCTGCCAGATCGTCCACCAGAATGATCCGTTCACCGAGCCGTCCCCCAGAGGTCCGGTAAGTGAGAATCGCCGAACCCGGGCCGTGCATCTCCACCGCCACGACCGTCACATCGGACTCGGCCACCACCCCCGACAACCGCATCCCCGCGGCAAGATCACCGAAGCCCAGCGTCACAACGCTGAACCCCGAATGTGAGTCCGCCTACGCACCGCTGTCCGCTCCCGGCTGCCGAAACAACAATTCGATCCGACACCAGGGCACGCCCCCTCTGAGACGCCACCGTGCCCCATTCCGAGGCCAGATCCGATGTACCGTCGGCTTGGTGCGCTAGCCGGTGCTTCAGCGGTCGCGGCGCAGCTGGATCGCGGTCAGGAACGCTTCGTCGGTGTAGTAGCGCACGGCTACCTCGCGCTCACGCACATCGGGCCCGGTGCCGGCGCTTGCGTCTAACTCGGCGAGTATCACCGGCTCCTCAAGTGGATCGTGGCCGGTGTCGGCGACAGACAAATTTGTCATGGCCGTTGATCCTCTCAGTCGCGCCTTGCTGCATTCAGGATAGTGCCTTCGACCGCCACCGGCGGTACCGGACTCCCGGTGCGAACCACAGGCTGAGACTCATGCCGGAGCCTTGTCAAGTTCCGGTACCCGTGTTACAGGTTGGCTCCGGGGGTGGGACTCGAACCCACAACCTAGCGGTTAACAGCCGCTTGCTCTGCCGGTTGAGCTACCCCGGATCAGCCTTTGAGGCTATCAGCGACCCCGACGCAGACCCCTCAGATCGGCGGCCGTGTTCGACCAGCCAGGGAAGAAGGCTCGTCAACGTGTCGGCACGGGTGTCGCGCTCGTCGAGGCGCTCTGATTGCGCCTTGAGCCACGCCATGCTGGCGATGTAGTGCTGTCGCATCGGAGAATCGTCAACCGTTCCAGCCAGGCGGCGCAGTTCGTTCATGGCACGGCCGGCGGTGAGGCGGGCGACGCGGGCCAACACATCGTCGGTTGACGCGCTGCCCTCGTCCACCGCCAGCCGGTGCAGCAGGTGCGCGGCCGGCTCCGACACCAGATCGCACGCCTCCATCACTCCCCCGGCATGCTCCAGCGCCTCGAAGGCCTCGCGGTTCAACGGATCGCCGAACAGGGTGGCGTGCAAGCGTCCGGCCACCTCGTCGCGGCGGTGCACCATCAGGCGCAGCGCCTCATCCTCGGGAGTCAGACGATCATCGGCTGGGCGGGGGGCCCGACGACCGCCCGCCGACCGGGCCGGTGCGCTACCGGCGCTACCGGCGCCACCGGCCGCGAACCGCCGCAGGTGATCGGGATCCACCTGGCAGCGGTCGGCGATCGCGACGACATGAGGGTCTCGCACCATCGGATCGGGATGCTCGTTGACCACCGCCACGGCCCGCTCCGCGGAGCGGGCCCGGCTCTCGATGGTGGACAGATCGGCGCCCGCAAGGGCTCGATCCACCCGGAACTGCAGGAAGGGCAGAGCGTGCTGCACCGCCGCCTCAAGGGCCTTCGGATCGGATCGGCCCAGGTCACCGGGATCGGCACCCGGCGGAAGATCGGCCACCAGCACCTCGAGTTCGTACTGGCGCTCCCACGCGTAGACACGGCCCGCGGCGGCCAGCCCGGCGGTGTCGGCGTCGAAGGCCAGCACCAGCCGGTTGGCCGAGAAGCGCTCCAGCAGCCGCACATGGTCCTCGGTGAGGGCGGTGCCGCAGGTGGCGACGGCCAACTCGATGCCGGCCACTGCGCAGCCGATCACATCGGTGTAGCCCTCGCACACCACCGCCTGACCCGCCTTGACGATCTCCTTGCGGTGTTCGTGCAGCCCGTAGAGCACCTTGCTCTTGTCGTAAGTCTTGGCATCGGTGGAGGTGTTGAGATACTTGGGCCCGTCGGCCTCCGGCATGATCCGTCCGCCGAAGCCGACCGCTTCACCCCGCTCGTCGGTTATCGGAAACAGGATCCGGCCGCGGAAGAAGTCCTGCTGGCGCCCGCCGCGGTTCAGGAAGCCGAGGCCGGAGTCCCTGAGGTCTTCGTCGGACAGGCGCAGGTGTCGCGCCAGCACATCCCAGCCGTCGGGCGCCCAACCGAGCTTCCAGCGACGCACCAGATCGCCGTCGTAGCCGCGCGACCGCAGATAGTTGCGGGCCGGTCCAGCGTCGGTTCCGTCGAGCAGCCGCTGGTGGTAGAAGTCCTTCGCCTTGCCCACCGACTCCATCAGGCGCTTGCGGCGGCTCTGGGCGGCGCTCTCATCCCGGCTGGTGTAATGCAGCCGGATCCCGGCCCGACCGGCCAGCATCTCCACCGCGCCTGCGAAGTCGAGCCCCTCGATCTCTTGCACGAAGGTGATCACATCGCCGCTGCGCTGACAGCCGAAGCAGTAGTACACGCCCTTGTCGGGCGACACCGACAGCGACGGTGTGCGCTCGCCGTGCAACGGGCAGCGCGCCATCCACTGGCGCCCCGAGCGCTTGATCTCGGTGTGCTCGGCGATGATCGCGACGATGTCGGTGGCCGCCCGAACCCTGGCAACGTCGTCGGCGACGATCCCCATCGGAGCCGAACCTACCAGTCCAACCGGTGCACCCTCCGAGCCCCCACCGGCCGTGGAGGGTCGATCAGTCGAGGCGGTCGGTCAGGTAGGTGCGCAGACGGTCGATGCTGACCCGGTCCTGTGCCATCGAGTCGCGGTCTCGCACCGTCACTGCGTCGTCGTCAAGGGTGTCGAAGTCGACGGTCACGCACAGCGGCGTGCCGATCTCGTCCTGGCGCCGGTAGCGGCGCCCGATGGCCTGGGTCTCGTCGTAGTCGCAGCTCCAACGGCCCTTGAGGAGGTCGAACACCCGATGCGCCACCGGCACCAGCACGTCCTTGCGCGACAGAGGCAGCACGGCCACCTGATAGGGCGCCAGCCGCCGGTCGAGGCGCAGCACCGTGCGTTCGGCGTCGTTGACCTCCTCGGTGTGATACGCCGACATCAGGAACGCCATCGCCGCCCGGGTCGCCCCCGCGGCGGGTTCGATCACATGGGGCACGTAATGCTCCCCGGCGGCCTGGTCGAAGAACTCCAGCCGCTCACCCGAATGCTCGGCGTGGCAGCGCAGGTCATAATCGCCCCGGTTGGCGATGCCCTCCAGCTCGTCCCAGCCCCAGGGGAACAGGAACTCCAAATCGGAGGTGGCCGACGAATAGTGGCTCAACTCGTCGGCGTCGTGGTCCCTGAGCCGCAGCAGCTCGGGCCTCATGCCCAGATCCAGATACCACTGGTGGCGGGCCTCGCACCAATGCTCGAACCAGTCCGCGGCGGAGTCCGGCGGGACGAAGTACTCCATCTCCATCTGCTCGAACTCGCGGGTGCGGAACACGAAATTGCCCGGCGTGATCTCGTTGCGGAACGACTTGCCGATCTGGGCGATGCCGAACGGCGGGCGCTTGCGGCTGGCTCTCTGCACGTTCACGAAGTTGATGAACATGCCCTGGGCGGTCTCGGGCCGCAGATAGACCTGGGCGGCAGAGTCGGCCACCGGACCCGCATGGGTGGCGAACATGAGGTTGAACTGGCGAGGCTCGGTCAGCGAGCCGCCGTCGTCGCAGTCAGGGCACACGTCGGGATCGGCCAGCTTGTCGGCGCGGTGGCGGGTGCCGCACGATCGGCAGTCCACCATCGGATCGGTGAAGTTCTCAAGATGGCCCGAGGCCTCCCACACCGCCGGCGGTGACAGGATCGACGCGTCGAGGCCGACCACGTCGTGGCGCAGCTGCACCATCGAGCGCCACCACTGCTCCTTGACGTTGCGCAGCAGCAGCACGCCCAGCGGGCCGTAGTCGTAGGCGGAGCGGAACCCGCCGTAGATCTCCGCGGATCGGAACACGAATCCCCGCCGCACGCACAGGTTGACGACCGCGTCGAACAGCTCCGGGCGTCGCAGGGACTCGTCCATGGCAGGCAAGCGTACGCGCCGCAGTATTCGGCTCGGCACAGCCGTGTTTCCCGCTCATGTTCGCTCCGCTCACGGGCCGTCTGGTAAGGGTCAGGCGCGGTCGAGCACCGTCACTGATCGCAGGCGTCGCTCCAGGTGGGCCTCTATTGCGGCGGTGGCAACGGAGGTCACCTCCTCGGCGGCGTCGTCAGCCGAGCGGCGCAGCACCTCTGAGAGCCGGCCGCCCAGTATCTGGCGCAGCATCTCCAGCGCGTCGGCGCTGATCGGGCGACCGTGACGACACGAATGGCACAGCACGCCGCCGCCGGCGACGTCGATGGCCTCGAAGGGCTCGCCCCCACCGCAGGCCACGCAGCTCTCCAGTTCAGGCTGCACGCCCTCAAGGGCCAGCAGCTTCAGAAAGAAGCCCGCCAACACCAGGTGGGTGTCGAGGCGGTCGAGAGTGGCCAAGGCCCGCACCAACATCACATGGCGATCGGGGTCGCCTCCGGCCTCGGGAGCGAGCACGTCGACGGCCTCGAGCATGGCCGAGGCCTGGGCGAATCTGGTGGGGTCGGCTCTCAGGCCCGTGAACCGGTTGATGGTCTCTACCTGGGTGACGGTGTCGAGGTCGCCGCGGCCCCGGTAGAGCTGCACTGCCACATGGCAGGCCGGTTCCAGTCGGGCGCCGAACTTCGAGCGGGTGCGGCGCACACCCTTGGCCACTGCACGGACCTTGCCGTGACCGAGGGTGTGCAGGTTGACGATCCGGTCGGCCTCCCCCAGCTTCCAGGTGCGCAACACCACCGCATCGTCGCGGTAGAGGGCCACGGCTGTCGGTCAGGCGTCGCCGTTGGAGGCGATGGCGGGCCCTGCCCCGTTGGGTGAGACCCGCCCGAAGCGCCGTTCACGCTCCTGGTAGACCCTGATCGCCTCATAGAGGTCGCCGCGCCGGAAATCGGGCCACGCCGTGTCGGTGAAGTACAGCTCGCTGTAGGCCAGCTCCCACAACAAGAAGTTGGAGGTGCGGAACTCCCCGGAGGTGCGGATCATCAGGTCGGGCTCGGGCATCTCGGGGTCGTAGAGCCGGCAGGCGATGGTGCGCTCGGTGATCCTCTCCGCCGAGATTCCCGAGTTCACCACCGCTCTGACCGCGTCGACGATCTCGGCCCGGCCCCCGTAGTTGAAGGCGATGGTCAAGGTCATGCGGTCGTTGTGCTTGGTGAGATCGATGGCGTCGTCCATGAGGCCGAGCAACCGTTTCGGCACCCGGCGGTCCCGGCGACCGACGAAGCGGATCCGCACTCCCCGCTCGTGCAGATCGTCGCGGCGGCGCAGCAGGAGCTCCTCGTTGAACTCGAGCAGGAAGCGGACCTCACCGGCGGGGCGTCGCCAGTTCTCGGTGCTGAACGCGTAGACGGTGAGCCACTCGACACCGATGTCGAGAGCGCCGTCCACCACATCGAACAGGGCCTGCTCGCCGGCGCGGTGCCCCTCGGTGCGGGGCAGGCCTCGGGACTGAGCCCACCGGCCGTTGCCGTCCATCACGCACGCCACATGTGAGGGGACGCGTTCGAGGTCCAACGCCAACGCGGTCATCACCGTGACGCTACCGCGCTACCCGCCGAGGCGGCACGGCCAAGCTCCGATGCCTTGGAGCCGACCGCCCGCGCGGGCGAGCCCCCGGGCTGCGCCGCCGAGTCAGGCGGGGCGGCGCTGCCAGTCCTTCTCCACCTTCACCGTCAACTGCAGGTAGGCGCCAGGGGGGAGTTCGGCGCGCACCGCGATTCCCACCGACTTGAGCCGCGACCCCCCTCGGCCGATCACTATCGCCTTCTGCGAAGGGCGCTCGACCACGATCTCGCAGCGGATGTGGGGCCAGTCCCAATCGGTGACCCGGGTGGCGATCGAATGGGGCAACTCGTCGCGGGCCGTCTCCAGGAGCCGCTCCCTCACCAGCTCGGCCACCCAGACTGCCTGAGTTGTGTCCGAGGTGGCGTCAGCGCCGTACAGGGGCGGGCCGGTCGGCAGTCGGGCGACGAGGTGATCCACCAGCGTCTCGACTCCCTCACCGGTGCGTCCGCTCACCGGGAAGTAGGCCTCGAAGTCGAGTTCGCCCAGCGCGGCCAACTGCTTGAGGATGACGCTCGGCCCCACCAGGTCGCACTTGGTCACCACCACCACCGAGTCGGCCCGCAGCGACCTCGCGATGAAGGCGTCGCCCCGGCCGTACTGCGCGGTTGCGTCGATCACCAGACACGTCACGTCGACGTCGTGCAGGGCCTGCGACGCAGCGGCGTTCATCCGACGGCCCAGAGCGGTTCGGGGTTTGTGGAGGCCGGGCGTGTCGACCAGGATCATCTGAGCGTCGCCGCGGGTGAGCACGCCGCGCATCTCGGTGCGGGTCGTCTGGGGCTTGTCGGAGACGATCGTCACCTTCTGCCCCACGATCCGGTTGACCAGCGTCGACTTGCCCGCGTTGGGACGGCCCGCGAGCCCGACGATCCCACAACGGAAGCCGCCGGGAGCCCCCGACCCGGTCATGTCCTCGTGAGCCTCACCCGGGTGATGCGGCGCCCCTCCATGTGCTCCACCCGCAGCCTGAGCCCGTCGACCTCCACGGTCTCGCCCACCTCGGGCACATGGCCCAGCGTGCTGAAGATCAACCCGCCGACGGTGTCCCAGTCGTCGTCGGGCAACGCCGCGCCGACGAGGGTGTTCAGCTGGTCGACCGGCATGCGTCCGTGTACCAACGCCTCACCGCCTGCGAGCGGCTCCAACAGCGGTTCGGGTCGGTCGAACTCGTCGACGATCTCGCCCACCAGCTCCTCGACCAGATCCTCCAGGGTGACCAGCCCGGCGGTGCCCCCGTACTCGTCCACCACCACCGCGAGATGCCCTCCGGCGGTGCGCATCTCCGACAGCAGCTCATCGACCCTCTTGGTCTCGGGAACGAACATGGCGCTGCGCATCGAGCCGGGCACAGCGCACTCGCCGCCTCCGGACCGCTCGGTGCGGGCCAGGTCCTTCAGCAGCACGACGCCCACGATGTCGTCGATGTCGTTCCGGCACACCGGCAGACGGCTCAGGCCGCGGCCGATGGCGATCTCCAGCGCGGCGGTAACCGTCATGTCGGCGTCGACGGTGACCATGTCGGCTCGGGGCGCCATTACTTCACGCACCACGGTGCGGTCGAGAGCCAGAGCCGAGGCGATCATGTCGCGCTCGGCGTCCTCGATCGTGTCCGCCTCAGCCGCGGCGTCGGTGATGGCGATCAACTCGTCCTCGCTCACCGGCGGCGCGCCGTTGCGCCCCCATCCGACCCGTCGCCGGACTCGGCCTCGCTCCTTGGGGGCGCCGGGATCGTGCTGACTGGTCACGAACGGTGGTGTGCAGCCAGCAGCCTGCGTTCGCGGGCCTTCATGGCTGCGGCCTCATCAGCGACGGCGTGGTCGTGGCCCAGCACATGCAGCACGCCGTGCACCACCAGCAGGGCCAACTCGTCCGCCAGTGCCGCCGATTCACGCAGGCCCTCGGAGGCGGCCGCGTATGCGGGGCAGACCACCACGTCGCCCAGCAGCACCGTGGGCCCGGGTGCGCCCGCGGCGCCGTCGGTGGCGTCTATGGGGAAGGCCAGCACGTCGGTGGGGCCGGGCGAACCCATGTGGTTCACGTTGAGATCGGCCATGGTGTCGGGATCCACGAACCGGAGGCCCAGTTCGCCAGATCCGATCCCCTCGTCGCGCAGCACCGCCGAGGCCAACCTGGCCCAGCGCTGCGTGTCGATCCGGGGCGGCGGCGCTGCCCCCGTCGTCTCGTCGAAGACGCGGACCACGGCTCCGTCGGCTGCGTCAACAGGATCGTCGGATGCGGTCACTATCTAGGCGGATGTGCCGGGTCTGGACGCCACCCGGTCGTAGGCGGTGACGATGTCGGCCACGATGCGATGGCGCACGACGTCGCGGCTGTTCAGATGGACGAAGCCGATGCCGGAGATGCCGCCGAGCAGTTCCTCGATGCCGACGAGGCCGCTGCGTCCGCCGTCCACGTCGATCTGGGTGACGTCGCCGGTGACCACCGCCCGCGATCCGAAGCCGATGCGGGTCAGGAACATCTTCATCTGCTCGGGCGTGGTGTTCTGGGCCTCGTCGAGAATGATGAAGCTCGAGTTGAGGGTTCGACCTCGCATGAACGCCAGCGGCGCCACCTCGACCGCCCCGCGTTCGAGGAGCCGCTCCATGCCCTCGCTGCCGACCATGTCGTACAGCGCGTCGTAGAGAGGACGCAGGTAGGGGTCCACCTTGGCCATCAGATCACCGGGCAGGAACCCGAGCCGCTCCCCCGCCTCCACCGCAGGGCGGGTGAGAATGATCCGGCTCACCTCGTCGTTGTGGAGGGCCCGCACCGCCATGGCCACCGCCAGCCAGCTCTTGCCCGTTCCGGCGGGACCGATGCTGAAGGTGATCACGTTCTGGCCCATCACGTCCACGTAGCGCTTCTGGCCCGCCGACTTGGGCCGCACAACCCGCCCGCCGGCGGTGCGCAGCACGTCGTGGGTGAGCACCTCGGAGGCGCGCACGTTGCTGCGCACCATGTCGATCGTGCGGTCGATGGTGCGCACGTCGAGACGCTGGCCGTGCTCGAGCAGCACGATCAGTTCCTCGAAGAGCCGGGCGACGGTGTCGGCTTCGTCGCCGAGAACGCTGACCTCGTTGCCCCGCAGGTGGATGCGGCTGCCGGGGAACGCGCTCTCCAGCTGCTTGAGGTTGGCGTCGTGCTCGCCCACCAGCGGTCCGAGCAGGTGGTTGGCGGGGACTCGGATGGTGGCGGCGGTCTCAGACATGCGTGGGTCTGAGCGAGAGACTACACCACAAGCCCGAACACCACCCCGCGCAGTGCCCAGCAGAGTCAGGGGCCGACCAGCGCCGCGGATCTTCTCGAACGAGGTCGCAGTCGACACCGCGGCCGCGTAGGCGGTGATCCATCTGCGCAACGACCCCTCATCTCGGAGGGCGTGACCGAACTGATGGACATCGTGTTGGAAAATCTGCTCGATGTAGCCGTCGAGCAGGCCGCGCCGGATGCGATCAGGGTGCGGCCTGATCGCCGGGAAGCCTGACCGGATGAACGGTACGTGCCCGCCGCACCGCAGTCGCGGTCTTGCCCACGCCGCGGGCCCCTTCGATCGACATCGCCGGCGCCTCAGCAAGCGCATCCAGCTCGGAGTCGACAACTCGAGGAAGGTACTCCATCACCGACCACTACAATCACGACGCAGGTTTCGCTACAGTTCCGACGCACCTTTTGCTACAGTTCCGACGCCGCTCCTCATGTCTATGCAATCGGCGCTCTGTCCATCTGAGCTTCGGCCGCCAACAGGAGCACGCGACGCTGAGCGAGCAGTGATGCCGCCTGAGGAACCTGCTAAACAACGGTCGCGTCGAGCGCGCTGGATGCCCAATACCAGGTTTGAACCGCCCTGCAATTGCGGCGGCACGCTGACGCGTCTCTAGCGGACCTTCCCGCATTCGAGGGTGGGGATTCCCAGGCACCTCACGATGGCCAGCATTCAGGCAGTGTCTTCAGTGTCCGATAGCGTCGGAGACCATAGCCCTGGTGGAGCGCCGACTAGTTGTTGAAGTGCGCTCTCATCCTCGAGGTGACCCGATTGGACCAGTGCCCACAGCCGATAAAGATCTTTCGTCAAGACATGGACAGCCTCAATATTCGCTGCGGACTCCTCCACATTGTTGTCAGGAGCGGGTCGGTCTGAAGGGTCCACAGTGGACCGATAGGGATTGGCTACCCACAATACCAGATCAGGGGGACGGCCCCGGTCCTTGATGTATAGATCTCGGTACTCTCGGATTTGGCGGGCATCGGTCGTGCGGGTGCCCTTGGCGTATCCCTTGACTTCGACCACAGCTTCCCATCCGACGTTCTCCGGAACCGTGAGGCGTAGGTCTTCCCGCTTCGGCTCTCCCTCTCGCTTCTCGGCATCCATGTCGCGCACCGTGAAGCCGATTCCATCGAGGATGTATGCCACGGCATCTACTAGTTCATCTCCGTCTGCCCAGATACATCGCCGGACACCAGCGTCTGCTTCCTCGCCAGCGACTCTCAAAGCGGCCTCCAGCCGTTCACGTTCAGAGTCGAGGTGATCAATTTTGTTTCCGATCTCCGTTAGCTGGCTCGCTAGCTCGCTCTCTTTCGGGGTGTACCAATCAGCGGGGCTCGACAATCGCGGCGGAGCGTGCGGAACTCTGTCCTTGTCAATCATGTGGAGCACTTCTAGAAGAGCCCGCAGCCACTCCAAGAGGTGCGCCTGTTCAGGCAGTGCGATGGCGACAGCTGGGCTGTCTCCACCGGAGTCTGGTTGCACGTGAGTGCAACATATAGCAACAGGGCGAGCAGAAGTTGTATATACAATATCTCTAACGGTATTTTCTGGGAAATGTCGTGCGCTGATCACAAGGGGTGGATCTTCGGCTCGTAGCAGCTCTCGGGCAAGCTCACCAGCGAGATCTTCCCAGAATACTGGACAGTCAGATGAGACTTGCACCTCTCGTTCGGTGTTGGGCAATGCTTTGAAGCGTCGTCCGCTGAAGGAATTTAGCTTCTGATGGCCCGTCCAAGTGAAGTCTGGTACGCCGATCGCA
>JAJDZO010000306.1 GCA_022824605.1 Acidimicrobiia bacterium | reverse complement strand
GCACGCACCACCCGCCGATACGGCTCCGACCCCGACCGCGCCATGCGCTCCAACGCCACGCGATCACCCTCCGACAACTCCAACGCTGTAACCATGACCCCCACCATAACCGCCCCAACTATTTAAGCGACGGACCACTAGTGTCCTGCTTGGCGGCACCGATAGGGTCGGCGCGTGCGGGTCGTCACCTGGAACGTCAACTCCCTCAAGGCGCGCCTCGGCCGGGTGCAGCGCTGGATCGAGTCGTTCTCGCCGGATGTGGTGTGCCTGCAGGAGACCAAGCTGGCCGACGACGCCTTTCCCTCGCTGGCCTTCCAGTCGCTCGGCTACGACTGCTTCCACAACGGCGAGGGACGCTGGAACGGCGTGGCGGTGCTGAGCAGGGTGGGCCTCACCGATCCGGTGGCCGGATTCGGCGAGGGCATCGAACCCGACAGCGACGCCCGCCTGGCCTGGGCCACCTGCGGCGGTGTGCGGGTGGCGTCGTGCTACGTGCCCAACGGTCGCTCCGTAGGCCACGACCACTACCACTACAAGCTCGACTGGATGCGGCGGTTGCGGGACTCCGTCGATGCGCAGTCGGATCCTGGGCAGCCGGTGGTGTTGTGCGGCGACTTCAACATCGCCCCCGCCGACGCCGACGTGTACGACCCGGCCGCTTTCACCGACACCACCCACACCAGCGAGCCGGAGCGTGAGCGGCTTGAGCGCCTGCTGGACTGGGGGCTGGTGGACGTGTTCCGTGAGCACCACCCCGACGGCGGGCTGTTCACCTGGTGGGACTACCGGGGAGGCGCCTTCCACAAGCGCAAGGGAATGCGCATCGACCTCGTGCTGGCCACCCGGGCGGTCGCCGACGCTACCAACTTCGTGCTCGTCGACCGCAACGAGCGCAAAGGCCCCAAGGACGACCCGCCCAGCGACCACGCGCCGCTGTTCGTGGATCTCGACGAGAGCGCTGTGGTGTGACGATGCTGATGTTCGGGGCCGAGAGCGCCGTGGTGCAAGCTTGGTGAGATGCTGACACCGCTCGACGAGCACGCGCTGCTCGTCTTCTGGACCCAGCTGCTCGTGCTGGTGGTGGCGGCGCGAGCGTTGGGGTTCGTGATGCGCCGGGTCGGGTTGCCGTCGGTGATCGGCCAGCTGGCGGCGGGCGTGATCCTCGGGCCGTCGTTGTTCGGGGCGGTGTGGCCGAGCGGGTTCGACTGGTTCCTGCCTCACGAGGAGATCTCCTCGGGAGCCCTGTTCGCGGTCTCGTGGCTCGGTGTGGCGCTGCTGCTGGTGACCGCCGGGTTCGAGACCGATCTGGCGCTGATCCGACGGCTGGGTCGGGCCGCCGCTCTGGTGACCGGCTTCAGTCTGGTGGTGCCGCTGGCGGGAGGCCTGGTGACCGGCCTGCTGTTGCCCCACGGCTTCGTGGGCGGCGGGGCCGACCGCACCGTGTTCGCATTGTTCGTGGCGGCTGCGCTGTCGGTGTCGGCGCTGGCCGTGATCGCACGGATCCTGTCGGAGCTCGGGCTGATGAGGCGCGACTTCGGGCAGATCACGGTGGCGGCCGGCATGGCCAACGACGTGGTCGGGTGGGTGATGCTGGCCGTCTTCGCGGGGTTCGCCACCGCGGGCGAGGTGTCGGTCACCGGCACGCTGCGAACGGTGCTGGGGCTGGTCGCGTTCCTGCTGCTGGCCATGACGCTGGGTCAGCGCGCCGTCGATGCCAGCCTGCGCCGGATCCGCCGCGACGGACCGAACCTGCACGGCGCTCTCGGTATCGCGGTGATCGTCATGCTGGTGTTCGGGGTGGCCACCCAGGCGTTGGGCATCGAGGCTGTGCTGGGCGCGTTCGTGGCCGGCGTGGTGCTCAACCGGTCGCGGTTCCAGCAGCACGAAGTGGTGCATCACATCGAGTCGCTCACTAACGCCTTCCTAGCCCCGGTGTTTTTCGCCACCGCGGGCCTGCGGGTGGATCTCGGCCTGCTCGGTGACGGCGAGGCGCTGGCGTGGGCCGCGGCGGTGATGGCGGTGGCCATCGTGGCCAAGTTCGCGGGAGCGTTCGTGGGTGCGAGGCTTGCGGGGCAGTCGCAGCGGGCTGCGGTGGCGCTGGGTGCGGGCCTCAACGCCAGGGGCGCGCTGGAGATCGTCATCGCTTCGGTGGGACTGTCGCTGGGCGTGTTCAGCGAGACGGCCTACACCGTCATCGTGATCGTGCCCCTGGTGACCTCGGTGTTCGCCGCGGCGAGCCTGCGGCTGGCGGTGCGCGACTGGATGGGGTCGCCCGATGAGCAGGAGCGCCTCGAGCGTGAGGAGGCCCTCAGCCGCAACCTGGTGGTGCGCTCGTCTCGGCTGCTGTTGGCCTCGCGGGCCGAGCCGGCGTCGATCGCGGCCGCGCAGCTCATGCATTTCGCTTGGCCGGTGCAGGTGCCTGCCACTGTCATATCGGTAGCTCCCGACAGCCTCGGCGAGGGCGCCTACCATTCCGACGGCGCAACGGTTCGCACTTGGCCCGACATTGCTGTCATACGCAACGTGCTCGACGGCCGGGAGGTCGACCATCGCCAGGCGCGGGCCTCCAGTTCGGCCGGTGCGGTCGTGGCGGCCGCCATTGTGGCCGAGGCCCGCCTCGGCTACGGGGCGATCTGCGTGGGGGTGGCCGGCCGTCACGAGGGGCAGTTGTATTCGCCGCTGGTCGACGAGCTGCTGTTGCATTCGCCTCTGCCCGTGGTGATCGTGAGGCGCGCCGATGGTCTGGACACGCCGCTGCCGGGCGCCTTCACCCGCGCTGTCGTCCCGGTCACTGGCACCCGTTCATCCAGGGCCGCTCAGGAGGTGGCCTTCGGGGTGAGCAGCCAGCTCGGGACCGAGGTCGTGCTCACTCATGTGGTGCAGCGCCAGTGGAGGGAGCTTCGGGTGCTGCCCAAGCGGCTGGCCCGCACCACGCTGGCGACCAGGGTGCTCGGCGAGCCGCCGGGTGAGACCGCTCACCAGGTGGTCGACGCGCTGATGGACGCGGCGCAGGCGAGAGGCGCAGAGATGGGAATCGAAGCCCGAACGCTGGTGCAGGAGGGATCGTCGCCCGCATCGACTCTGGTGTCGGTGGCCGCCGAACAGGAGGCCGACCTGGTGGTGCTGGGCGCCTCGCTGCGCAACGTCGACGGCCGCCCCTTCCTGGGCCACACCGTAGAAACGGTCCTGGAGCACTGTTCCACCAACGTGGCCGTAGTAGCCATGCCTCGGGTGAACGCCACCTAGAAGCGCCCTCAGCCGCTGCGGTGGGTGTGGAGTGCTTGGCGGGCTTTGGCTAGGGCTGCTCGATGATCTACTGGGGTTGAGTCGGCCTCGGTGGCGATGGCCTTCAGCCAGGGCGATGGCTTTCTCTCGGCGCTTTGGCCTCCTAGGTCGCGGCGGTTGCACCACAGGATGTGCAGTTCCTGTTCGGCTCGGGTGACGGCCACATGCAGCAGACGGCGTTCCTCTTGCCGGGCTGCGGTGGTGCGGGCGTGGGCGATGGGAACGAACCCGTCTTCGAGGCCGACGAGGTGGACGATGGGCCACTCCAGCCCCTTCGCTGCGTGGAAGGTCATCAGATCGACACCGTCGGACGGTGCCAGCAGGCGGTCGTTGGATCTCAGCGCGGTGGTGAAGGAGTTGACGGTGGCGTCGGGGTCGAGGCTCAGGTGGTCGTCGGCGAAATCCAGGAAGGTCTCGACGTTGGCTCGGGCCTCAGGTGTGTCCAGCGCGGCGAACGCTCCGGGGCCGTCGGGGGCACCTGAAGCGTCGCGAAGCCACTGACGGGTGTCGGCTGCGCACGAGGCGAGCCTGCCGTCACGGGGCCAGGCCTCCAGCACAGCCTCCACCTCAGGCCGACGCAGCAGGCCCGCTTCGCTGGTGGCCGCCACCGGAATGTTCTGGCGCTGCAGTGCTTTGCGCAACGGTTCGAGCTGTGCGTTGGTGCGAGCCAGCACCGCCTGCCGCCGCCACCGCGAACCGGGCCGGTGGCGCTGGCGGACCGCTCGGGCCAGCATCGCGGCCTCGTCGGCTCCGTCGCACACGGTGATCGTGGGGACGTCACCCGACGGCCGTACCGCGGGTTGCGGCGACCGGCCCAGGATCCCGCCGGCCGCTTCCAGCACCTCGGGAGTGGAACGGAAGTTGGTGCGCATGTGCAGCACCGCGCAGCCCCGCAGGTGATCGCCGACGGAGTTGATGAGTTCGGGGTCGGCGCCGTTCCAGCCGTAGATGGCCTGATCGGGGTCGCCCACCACCAGCAGCGTCGAATCCGGGCCCAGCCACGACCGCAGCAGGCTGAACTGAAGCGGGTTGATGTCCTGGAACTCATCGACGAGCAGGTGCTGATGCAGCCAGCGATGAGCGGCCGCGTGCTTGGGCTCGTTGGCCATCAGATCCATCGAGCGGACCAGCACATCGTCGAAGTCGAGCAGCCGGCGCTTGTGCTTGGCCGACTCGTAGTCGGCGTAGATCTGCGCGAAGCGATCGCCGCGCCCTGTGGGAGGGCGCCGGCCCGCTGCCTTGGCCGCCCCCAGGTAGGCCTCGGGGGTGACCAGCCGGGCCTGGCACCAGCCAATCTCGTTGGCGATGTCGGCGACGGCGGCCCGGTCGGCTCGAGGCCGCAACTCGGTGATCAGTCTCGCCGTGTGGTCGAGGATCCGGGGCGGGCGCCGGCCCGAATCGGCGGCGTAGCGACGCAGTTGGGCCAGGGCGATGGCGTGGAAGGTTCCGGCCTTGGCCGCATCGTTGAGGCCGAGCCCTCGCAGCCGGGACCGCAGCTCGCGGGCCGCCCGGCGGGTGAAGGTCACCGCCAGGGTGCGGCGCGGATCGATGTGGCCTTGGGCTGCCTGCCAGGCGATGCGCCTCGTCAGGACGCGGGTCTTGCCCGAACCGGCGCCCGCGACAACGCACAGCGGCGACGCCCGGGTGGTCACCGCGTCGCGCTGCTCGGGCGTCAAGCCCTCCAGCAGCGGGTGGTCGTCTCGGTCCACGCCGTGACCATACGAGGCCACGGGCGAGATCTGCGTGGCCGTGGCGGGCTCTGGGTCTGCGCAGGGCTGGGCGGCGCTGCGGGCTAGAGTCGCTTGCTGCTCGGCGTGCAGCGCACAACCCCGGAGAGGTGCCATGACCTGGATTGATGCGATCCTCGACGGGTGCGCTTCGCCGGTGGTGATCAACGACTCCAAGACGCCGAGCGGGCTGGCCCATGTCGGCTCGCTGCGAGGGGTTCTCATCAACGACGCCCTGGCTCGCTCGGCCCGCCGGCGCGGCATGGACGTGCGGTTCATGTACGGATGCGACGACATGGACCCCGTCGACGAGATACCCCACGGCACCGGTGAGCATTTCAGCGGCTACCTGGGTGCGCCGCTGTTCCGGGCGCCCCCGCCCCCCGGCCTCGCCGGTGCGAACATGGCCGACGCGTATTTCGGCGAGTTCACGTCGACGTTCGGTCCGTTGGGAGTGGACGCCGACTTCTACTTCATGAACGACGTCTACCGGTCGGGTCGCCTCGACGAGACGATCGACGTCTACCTGCGGTCCGCATCCACCGTCAGGGAGATCTACCGGCGCGAGACCGGCAGCGTGAGGCCGCCCGACTGGCTGCCGTTCCAGCCGATCTGCGACGCCTGCGGGCGGGTCGGCACCACCTACGCCTTCGACTACGACGGCGAGACTGTCGCCTACGAATGCCGCCCAGACCTCGTGCAGTGGGCCGAGGGATGCGGCGCCACCGGGCGCCGGAGTCCGTTCGGGGGCAACGGCAAGCTGCCATGGAAGCTCGAATGGGCGGCCAAATGGAAGACGTTCGGCGTGACGCTCGAAGGGGGCGGCAAGGACCACATGGGCGCGGGCGGGTCGCACCGGGTCGCCTCGGCGCTGGCCCGCCAAGTCCTGATGTGCGACGTGCCCGCTTCGTTCAGCTACGAGTTCTTCACCCTTGCGGGCGCCAAGATGAGCTCATCCAAGGGGATCGGCTCCACCGCGGGCGAGCTGGTGGAGTTGCTGCCTGCGGAGTTGCTCCGATATCTCGTCCTCCGAGTCCAGCCCCGCAAGGCCGTCGACTTCGCGGTCGATCTGGCCGGGCTGACGAGAGCCTTCGCGGAGTACGAGCGCCTCTGGCGCACCCTCGACGCCGCAGGGCCCGCGCAACAGCAGATCTTCGCTCTGTCACAGCTCCCCGCCGTTGGCAGCCCTGGGCCCGCGCCGAGCTACAGCCCGCCGTTCGACACGATGGTGAGCGTGGTTCAGCAGCCCCACATCGATCTGGTCGAACACCTCGCGGGCGTGGGGCGCACCAGCCTGTCGATCGTCGAGCGTGAGTGGATCGAGCGCAAGCGCCGCACCGCCGAGTCGTGGTCGCAGCGGTTCTCCGACATGGCCGCCCGCTTGACGGTGATTGAGGACCATCAGTCGGTGGCTTCGCGTCTGAGCAACCACCAGCGCTCGTTCCTCTCGGTCGCCTCAGAACTCTTGTCAAACCTCGGAGTCTGGGAGGCTGCCCACATCCAAGGCGCTCTGTTCGACGCCGCCCGCACCGTCGGGATCGATCCGGCCGAGGCCTTCGACGCGTTCTACGAGTTGTTCTTCGGTTGGCCGGAGGGGCCCCGTGCGGGCTCGTTCCTCGAGTTCTTCGGACAGCACGCCGCCTGCCGCCGGCTGTCGGCCGTCACCTACTCCTACCGAGAGCTGGTCGAAGCCACCGCCATGCCTCAGGACGAGTGGGAGCAGGCCGTGTCGGAGGCAGCGTCGGCCGGCCGCAGCATGTCGTTCCTGCCGGTATGGCTCGAACCCCGCCCCAACGAAGCGACCGATGCGCTGGGATCGTCACGGGAGTCCGACGACGGGCTCGGCGTCATCGAGTTCTTCTACTCCGACGACAAGAAGCGGGCCGCAGCGTCGCGAACGGTGCTTGAGCGAGTCGATCCGAACCTCGCCCACCGAGAGGATCCGAGCGGGAGGTTCCACGGCGAGGCGCGCTCGTATCTCGCCGATCTGCTGGACGTGCCCGAGTCGGAGGTCGCAATCCCCCCGGATCCGGCCTCGTCGGCGCCGGTACTGTCAGGCCGGTGTTCCTGATCGATTCTGCTCGTTTCGAGCAGTTGGTGAGCGAGGCCCTGGATTCGCTGCCGCCCGCGCTGGGCGAGATGATGGAGAACATCGTCGTGGTGGTGGAGGACAGACACCCCGAAGAGGACCTTCTCGGCCTCTACGAAGGAGTACCGCTGACCGAGCGGGAGGACTACGGCGCGCTGGCCATGCCCGACCGGGTGAGCGTCTACCGGTTGGCCATCTGTGAGATGTGCGACAGCGAGGAGGAACTGCGAGAGGAGGTCATGGTGACCGTTGTGCATGAGGTGGCCCACCACTTCGGCATCGACGACGAGACCCTGCACCAACTCGGCTGGGACTGACCCCGGCCGCGTCGTTGCTCAGTCGGGCCGAGCCCGCCCGTTCTCATGCGCCGTCGTCGCGTGTCTGCCGGACCATGCGATGGCATTCCCGGTGGTGTCGCATCGGTGGAACCGGCAGGTCCTCGCTGGCCGAATGCGGCGGATGTACCGTCCGGGAAGTCAACTCACCCACGAACGACGGGGGTGCCGGGATGAAAGTCTTCGCCCGCATCATCGCGGCGGCGGCACTGCTTGCGTCGCTGACCGCGCCTTCGACCGCGGCGGCCCAGGCCGAGGAGCCGGTCGACCGAGAAGTGCTGACCGAGTTCTTCGCTGCAACCGGCGGCGACGGATGGGATCGGCACGACAACTGGGGCTCGGGGGCGCCCTTGCATCGCTGGCACGGAGTGAGCACCGACAGCGACGGCCGGGTGGTGCGTCTGGATCTGGCGTCCAACGGGCTGTTCGGGACGATCCCGGCCTCCATTACCGGCCTCACCAGCCTCAAGCACCTCGATCTCGCCGACAACGACCTGTACGGCGACATCCCCGCCGAGATCGGTGAACTGGTCAA